>CALMET010000052.1 GCA_937863195.1 uncultured bacterium | reverse complement strand
AAAAGGTATCGAGTTGATCAACGGCTAATCTTAATCCCCAAAGAAAAGACAGGTTGCGACCATAGGTGATTGTCTCAGGATCGGCTGAGGTATTTGGCTTATAGCGATAGAGCGTATACGCATGCAATGCGAGATTTGAGAGCAAGGTGGCACCGATATTTGCCAGTGTAATCAGAACGATGTTCTCGGTGCCGATGAGGGCGAGTGTGATGGTGCCGTAGACCGTGAGGGCTTGGATGATGTTCGTACCGGTAAAGAGCTTGAACTGTTTTTTGCCTTGCAAGAACGCAGTATAGGTATTGAAGGCGTTTGAAATAGGGCTCACCAAGGCAATCAATATTAAACAAAGAGCAGCGGTTGTATTGCCTTGCGCAAAAAAGAAGACCGCCGCAATAAGTCCGCCAATCGCGTGTGGGATCGCCCAGCGTAACTGATAGCGTACGGCACTCATCAGAGTGCCTTCAAAGCCACGGGCAACCGCCTGAACGACCGCGACATTCATTCCGGTGAGAGCAAAGCTATTAAACGTATTTAATAGACCCAGGATGAAACGATAATCACCAAAAGTCTCTTTGCTTAAGAGGTTGGCAAAAAGAATGTTTACTCCTAGACCGATAATCGCCGCAATAAATGAACCTACGACAAGGAGCCCGCTGTTTTTTGCATGCTCACGAACATTGATCTTCAGAGCTTTTTCAAGCGTTTCAAAAAATGACATGAGTTTAGGTGCCTTGTCGGCGCAAGACAACACCGATAGTTTTTAAGAGAATCAACGCATCCAAAAAGAGTGAACGATGTTTGATATAGAAGAGGTCGTATTGCAATTTACGAAGATTATCTTCAAGTACTGCGGTTGGGATGAGGTACGAAACTTGTGCCCAACCCGTTAAGCCAGGGCGGGTAAGGTGACGTAATTTGTAATAAGGCATTTGTTCTTCGAGTGGCGCCGTGAATTCTGGGCGTTCAGGGCGTGGGCCGATAAAGGACAAATCACCAATAAAGACATTCCAAATTTGAGGGAGTTCGTCCAAACGCAATTGGCGAAGGATACGCCCCGCACGAAAAAGTCTCGGATCGGTTTTTGCGTCAACGGTAAATTGAGCACCGTTCTTTTCAGAATCAAGATGCATAGTGCGAAACTTCCAGATCGTAAAGTGGCGACCGTTTTTGCCGACACGCGTTTGGCAAAAAAGCGCAGGCCCTGGAGACGAGAGTTTGATGATGGCCGCAATAAACGGATAAAGCAAAAGCGTGACGATACCAAAGGGAATCGACATGACCACGTCGGTGCCGCGTTTAACGGCTTCATACCAGGCTTTGTCCGCTTCTTTTAAGTGGTGCAAGAACCAGGCTTCGTTCACGTATTTAAGGGGGATGCGCCCAGTGGCCGCTTCTTCTATCTCGGCACGATCTAAAATAGTGATGGGATAAAAGACGGCTTGGTAAACGGCATTTCGTAAAGCCTCGTGTTCATCAGGAGAAGATCCAAGCACGATAACTTGCACGGACTCACGCTGCAAAAATGATGCCCATTCAGCAAGGCCAGAAAAAACCTTAAAGCCTTCGCGATCTGAAACGACGCCATTGGTGACAAAGGCATGGGTGAGGCGCAATCCGAGTGGACTCTCTTCGAGGAGGCGGGCGACGGGCATCGCTTCACTGGCAGGTCCAATATAGACCGTTGTTGGTGGAGTCGTTTTTTTGGACGAAAGATGACCAATGATAATGCGCCAGAGATACCCAAAAAGCAGAAAGACGGCAAACTGAATAATCAAGATACGACGAGGAGCAATCCCAAAGAAGGGGATAAGGTAGAAGAAGGCAAAACCGATAAGGGCATTTGCCATCATCGCTTCAAGGTAGTGACGAAATAATCGAATCGGCTCACGGATTAACAAGAAGTTATAAAGCCCCGCGACATAAAAAACGATTACCCATAAACACGACAGTAAGAAGAATGGCAGGGCATGCAGGGTCCATTGGTCTACCTCAAATGCGCCGTAACGCACAAAAAGCGTGACCAGCATGGCCACTTGAAACATAACCAAATCTCCGAGGACGAATCCGAGCGTTTTGAGGCGGTGGCGTTCAGTAAGCATATTCGCGTGATTCTTGCTGAAAGTGTAGACTTTTGTTCTCACTCCTGTCCAGCTATGAAACGATTACGTTATTTGGCCTTTTTTGCCTTGTTAAGCGCTTTTCCGGCGACCTCATTCGCTGCATCGGTTAATGATCCGCTTTTTGCGCAGCAATGGAGTCTGAAACAGGTGAATGCCAGCGAGGCCTGGGACGTTACGATGGGCGACGCATCCGTTGTTGTAGCGGTTATTGATACGGGTATTGATACACGCAACCCTGATTTTAAGGGTTCTTTGTGGACGAATGCCTATGAAGTCGCCAATAATGGCATAGACGACGATAATAACGGCTATATCGATGATATCCATGGATGGAACTTTCAAACCGACTCGTCTGATACGCTACCGATGCGCGTGACTGGCCAATCAACCGAGGCGTATGGCCACGGCACCGCGGTCGCCTCAATTATTGCTGCGCGTGCAAACGATGGCTTTGGTATGGCAGGTATTGCCCCAAAAGTGCGCATTATGCCCCTTGTAGTGTTGGATGGGGATGGCTTTGGCTCAAACCAAGGGCTTGCAGAAGCCATTCGTTATGCTGCGGCAAAAAAAGCGCGCATCATTAATATCAGCGTGACCGGATATGAAGATGCTGATGAAGTGCGTTTTGCGCTTTACGAAGCCCAACAGCTCGGTGTGTTGATTGTTACAGCGGTTGGTAATAGCGGGGACGTTAACGGAGAAGACCTTACCGAAACTCCCGTCTACCCGGCATGCAATGGCAAGAATGATGCTTCAGGTGCCATGATCCGTGTTACCGGTACCGATACACTCGACCAACGCGCTCCTCACGCTAACTTTGGCGCGGATTGTACGGATATCGCGGCTCCGGGCCATGAGCTTTTGGGTGCGCATCCCGTTGACTTGCCAAAAGGCTCAACGGCGACGACGACGCCTGATCATGTTTCTGGCTTAACGGGTACGAGCGTGGCCTCGCCGATGGTGGCCGGGACGGCAGCCTTGATCGCTTCGGTGAATCCAGAACTTACCGCAAGTGAAATCCGTAACATTCTTCTCACAACAGTAGACACTATC
>CALMET010000051.1 GCA_937863195.1 uncultured bacterium | reverse complement strand
AACGGCGAACTCAAGCCATGCATGCGGGCAATGATTGTTTCCAACCCAACCCCAAATTCGTATCCCACCACTTCGCCATTAAGACGCATAGCGACAAGGTTTCCACAATCTTCATACGGAGCTTGGCCGTGCTTAATAGCAAAAGTAAAACCGATACCATCAACGCCTGGCATGCCGTATGTCCAGCGGTAATATCTCGATGGACGCGAATCCCATTCAATGCCAGCACATGGACAATGCGCTTGCCAAACACGTGCGAGATACCCGCACTCATCATTAGCTCGTATGATGAAATCATTCGGATCTATCCCAAGTCGTTGAAAAAAGAATTTGCTCGCAGCAGCGCAAAGTGCATCAAGCGAATCCGGATGTCCTAGCACGCCCGGCATCTTAAAGTAAGACATGTACGCGAGGTCGCCCCCTTGATCAGCTTTTGCAATGTTTTGCACTCGCAAACAGGGCTGAATGAGAAAAACCCCCGGAACAGGCACCGCCCTATTGGAAATAAGCGGCTTTAGCGAGGTAATTGTCGCGTTAGTAAAGATGACAGAGTCATCGTTTCGGGGAATAAGGGGTTCGGGATCAACCTGAAGGAATCCCGCCACTGAAAAACCCCCATAAAATGCATCAAGGATATCCTGATGCGCCTCACTTATCTCTTCGGGAAATTTACGAGATCGCATCAATGCCTCCATTTTTAAAGGTACTATCTTATGGTTACCAAAGTTTAGTCATCACGTCCACCTGTTGCTAGCCTTGATGCGATTTCGAAGCCTGAGGACCTTCACCACCTTGATACTTACCGCTGTAGAGATCGATCTCCCCTTTCGGTACCCAAAAACTCACCTGAGCAATCAACATACCAGGATAAATACGCACCGGAAGGGTTGCATAAAGCTGCAATGTTGATTTTCCATAATAACCTATATCGAAAAGATCGGCAGTTACATGAACGAAAAGACCCATGCGAGCCGTGCCTGATTTTGCATGAATGATTGGCACGAGATGGTTACTTCCTATTTTTTCCACTGTTTCTGCCAGCAAGAACTCTCCAGCCTTCATTTGGTACCCCTCTTCAGGAATTTCAAAAACCTTAAAAGCGTTTTCCTTTTTCGGATCTAAGACATCTTCGGTGTATTTTAGCAACTTGCCACCAAGCGCAAGATCGTAGGTATTCGTTGTTAAGCGATCAGAAGAAAAGGGCTCGATACGGATCTGCCCGTTGGTATGCCTTTTCTGTATTTCGCTACCGGTTAAAATCATATCCTTTTTCCATTAACACGGACTCTGTTGGCATACTCATCTTGCCATAGAGACCGAGATACGGCGCAATATCCCCCTCGACCTGCCAAAAAGAAACTTGACCGATAATCATCCCCGGGTACAGGCGAAACGGCATAGCAGCCACAATCTCCAATGTCCACTGATGACTCGAAGTAACATGCCCCAAATTCGCAGACAATTGAACAAACAAACCTAAGCGCCCCATGGAACTTCGACCGATAAGCGACATACAGTATGTCCCGCTTCCAATCTTTTCGAACGTTTGCCCAAGATACATCCTCCCCGGTTCTATCACATATCCTTCTTCTGGAAGACTGATTTCTTCAAAACGACTTTTTCCACCAACATAACCAATAAAAACCTTCAAACACTTACCGAGTCGGTAATTGTAGCTATTCGGATTCACTTGACTGACAGAAAAAGGCTCGAGTGTTATATCGCCCGTTTCAACTTGAGATACGATTTCTTTTCCTGTCAAAATCATAGAGATTAAAACAACTCCGTATACCTGTCTGGGTACACTGATTGCCTATATCGCAAAACAAGTACGGCGTACTCTTGGTATTCCCTTAACTCATTTGTCGTTTTCTTGATTTCCATCAAGCGATCATACATCGCTGAATAAAGATCGCTGTCTTCGATGCCTAATTCTTTACACGCTTTATCGATTGTTGATCTACAGTAATAGTGCAGTTCTTCTTCACTCTCCTTTCTTAGAGAGCAACGATCTTCATACAATAATTCAAGCGATCTATATGGCTTCATGATCTCGTCATATGGACGTACCGTTACCGTAATACCAAAAACCTGCCTACACTTCTCAACAAGCTCATCAGGAACGCTTTTTACCGCATAAAATGGAGATGCTAAAAGACAACCGCCATCCTGAAGCCAAGAAGTGCATTTTTCAACCATCTCTTCAGCGCTTGGAAAGAACCCCAACGAAGCCCCGACAACCACATGAGAAAACGCTTCATCTGAATTAAACGATAACCCGTTCGCTTGTTCATATCTCAGATTATTTTTTGGTGCGTATCCTTCTGCATTCCGCCGAGCCGCAACAACCGAATTCTCTGAAAGATCGAAACCCATGGCGCGACACCCCGAAAGAACCGCCATTTCGCGCGACGAAAACCCTGTCGTGCAAGCCACTTCAAGAAGCGAGGATGCTTCATCCACCTTTCCATAATTTACCCACTTTGAAACTGTCACATAAGCTCCTGGCGGCACATTCCACTGATTGATGAGCGAGATAAAGTCTACATAACTCAGTTTCTTGATTTCTGATGGGGTAATTTTCATAATCTTTAGCTTATAAACGGTGATTCAATTAACTCGAGGCGTTTTTCTCCCGTATCTAATTCAACCATGCCGCCAATTGGCAATATCCATTGCGGAAAAGTATGCCCGAAGTCCATATTTGCGATTATAGGAACATGTTTTCCACCGTATTCTTCCACGACAACTTGATATACGGCGCGCTCCAGATCCTTTTTTGAGTCATTGTCGTAATTACAACCTCTACCAATCAAAAGGCCGGTGATCCTCTCAAAGACACCCTGTGCGCCATAATTGCGCAAAATCCTTTTTATGCGATCTATCGATGGAGCTTCTTCGGAATTCTCCAAAAAAAGCACCTTTCCGCTCCAGAATTCTTTCGCAGGCCAATATTCAGTTCCTTTCAAAAACTCCAATACCTCGATACATCCGCCAAAAAGTTCGCCGCGGCGCTCTCCTTCGACGTTATTTACAACATTCCAACCCTTATTCGGCTCAAATATCCTCTTAATACCGAGATTCTCTTTCTTTTCCCATGGAAGGATCTGCTCGGTCCATTCAGCGTACGGACGGAGAGTGAAACGAGACCAGTCAGAAAATAACATAGCCTCGAGATGATCTCTAAATTCCGTTGGGAACGATCCCTGCTCTGCAAAACCAGCCATAACAGAAGGACCGTGAAATGAGATAATACCGTGCATGCGCAGCCACACAAGTAACGTGGTCGTGTCTGAAAAACCCATAAAGAATTTTGGATTCTTCATCACCACCTCTTTGTCAAGGTATGGCAATATCCTGATCGAATCTTCACCGCCGATGGAAGCGATAATCCCCTTTACCTCAGGATCTCTAAAAGCAGCGTTAATATCATCGGCTCTTAGCTTGGGATTCGCCTGTAACTCGGCCTGACCAGCACGCGTAGAAGAAAATTCTTTAATGACAAAACCTAGCTCTTTCAATCGTTGAATGCCTTGATCAAAAACCCATGGATATTGCGCTGGTCCAGCCCATGACGGCGTTACAAGGGCAATTGTATCGCCTTTTTTTAATCTCATGATACCGTTCATAATTACACGATACATATTTCATTCTGTGGCGTAAAGTCTCATTTCTCAGAAACACGCTGAGCAATATAATAAAGGTTCTTCCCCTTTCTCACCTTTTGGACCGATTTAGGAAAAAGCAACATACCATCATCTGGCGCGATCTCATTACCACCTTCAATGTAACGACCTATTTTTTGCCCTCGTTTTACTTCTTGCCAACCGTTGTCCATCCCAGGCTCATATTCAAAATGGTCAGACTTGGCCTGCACCGAATGAGAGAGTGTAAATATTTTCTGAAAGCGCGTTGAGATTTTGATCGCCTCTTCTTTCTTTAAGGTGCCGATATATTGCAGCACTCTTTGCAAATCATTAATTGCGCTCTTAAGCCTACTCAGATCATCTTCTTTGCCTGTTTCATATCCGATTGCCATACCGCCATGAAGCTCAACGTAGGCATCCGTCGTTCCGCGATTCTCCATACCTTCGTCCACGGCAAGAATATTTTGTTGATCCATCAAGACATAATCCGCAGAGAATAACTGAAAAAATTCTCGATGTTTAGGCGAGTCTTGTCCGCAAACAAGAAATGGCGGCGAGTCACTACTTGTCGCATGGATATCAAAGACATAATCCGCGTGCGCCAATATCGGCGCTAATTCGCGTGCCCTAATGAGATCGTATGGATCATTGGCAGATGGAGCTCGGTTCAAATCTTCTTCGATAAAATACCGGTTTAAATCTCGCCCGTCGGTTGTGCCACGTTGGCGCAACTTAATCGCTTCAGGATTACCAAAAATCAAAAACAACTCCCCGTTAATATCTCCTTCAACCTCTAAGCCCGCTGAACAGTCATCGAGAGAGAAGGTTTTTAAAAAATGTTTTACAACCTCAATACCGGTTAACTCATCACCGTGAGTACCTCCAATAATAGCCACCGATGGGCCTGATCTGGTGCCGATGATTCGGCAAGTGTGAGTGGGTAATTTCATAAAAGAGACTGAGAGCTGGGCGTATGCCCCGCTCTCAGTAAGTGAAGATTAACGATTGGCGACGACTTCGCCAAGTGCGCCTATCCAATGCGCGATCCGCGACAGCTCAGCCGTCATGCCAAACATACGCAGCTCAACCGTCCCGTGACGACTGATTCTCACCAGGTGCCAACAATCACGAGGATTACTGGCAAAGCCTTGTTCACGCGCAACAGTATAGAGATGCTCAGCGGATTCATAACGTGGCGGCTTCCAGTTTGTGGCCATGTTTTGATACAAGCGCATGCGCTCGCCGTTACTATGGTCACCCATACGAATGAAGTCCTCGAGCCGATCTACAACAACGTTGTGGATACGAATCGCATCCTCAAGGTTCTTTGCTCCATGATGAATATGGATGCCGGCGACACGACAGGCTGCGCGCAATGTTTCGCACGGTAGCTGCTTAGCAAGCAGCTGATAACGCTCATCATGCGGATACACATCCAGCGACATATTTACTGGAGCGACCTCAAGAGCGATGAGTCGCGCGCCCATTGCTTGCGCTACAGCGATAGCGCTCTCATGAGAGGCCTGCAAAGAAGCCATGATCCTTGCAAGCGCATATTCAGGAGACGTGCGATGCTCAACCTGGCATGCCGAGAGCTCATATGTCCAAGCCGAATCATTCATTCGTGCCAAGAATTCAGGCGACCTTGGTACAGGCATGCCTTCTTCATCAGACAAAAAGAACTCACGCTCGATACCATAGGCGCCCGCTAGAGCAGAATCAAACCGAAATTGCGAAAAGAACGAAGTACGATCCACGTTGTCACCTTTTTCCTTGAGAAATACGAGAAACAAAATGCATCTCGTCCTCATGACGCCACAATTGTGACGTACATGAGGACGAGATGCATTCATCCCGCGGTACCACCTCATTTTATTAATCAGAAAAAAACTGATTAATCTTTCTTAGGGACAAATCTATCCCATTCCCTATGATGACGGTGGGTTTCCGGATTACCACAACGAAGCAGTAATCACCTCTTCAAAGTCCAATTTCATTCACGGCTATGGCGGGGCTCACACTATCCCCCACTCGCTTTGCAGGAAACCTAGAATTACTCCTTCTTTGAATACAAACGGTTTTGGTTTAGATGGAAAGGGCAACGGATAGAGCATATCAAAATTACTGAACACCCGTCAATATATGGGTGCGCTTTCCTCAACCTAATACTGGTGCTTTTATAAAATATTGACAAATAATGAATATCTTGTTATAATAATTTGTTCCGTCGCCCTTATAAACCTATCGACTTTTTATGAACCTCCACCCTTATAATTTTGGTTGTACCATTGAAGCGAACTCGCTAGGTGAAGCATGGATCGGTCTAGTTGAGACCTGTATGAAAAATGGAAACTTAGAGTATGACGAGCATCGCGCCCGCTTTGCTCTGCATGGAGTTCGAATGATTGTAAAAGGTTACGCCAATCACGACAACGATCCAATTATTCAAAAATACGCTAGTCAAGAATCTATTGCCACCATGCGTAAGCTCGCTTTTGAAGCGGATACAGTGACGGACTTCGATATTACGCCATCATTTCGCACGGGTGCAAAAAGTTATAAAAAACGCATTGAAGAAGGAAACTTAGTTGACTTCGTTGTACACAGACTGACTCGTATCCCTGAGAGTAAAAAGGCCGTGATGGTATTTCCGACCTACGAGGATTATAAAAATGTAAAAGAGTCACCCTTTAACGATTATCTCCCCTGTATCGTTTCTTTGCAGTTTAGACTTCATAAAATCAAAGAAGGTCAATACGTCCTAAACACCCATTTCTTTATGCGTTCCCAAGACGCTTATCAAAAAAATATCAGCGACTTGGTTGTTTTTGCCGATATCGCAAACGTGGTAGCAACCAAGCTCAAAGAAGCTCTTAACGCTTCAATTGAACTTGGTGTAATGGATGGGTATATTACCGATGCTCATGTCTATAAAAACACCTATGATCAAGCCTTTGACGTTGTCAGTGCATACCACAATCAAAACCATCCCATCACTGCATAAACTATGATCATTTCCTTCATTTCAGAAAACGAGAAAAAGACACAACAGTATCATGCTTTGCAAACAGCGTTAGCCTCTGATCTGTGCACTATCGCACCCAAAACACTTTCTTTGGAAGAGATCCAATCCGTGGATGGCGCAGATGTCGTTCGCCATAAAATCGAACAAGCTAAAAAGACAACTTCTCTTCCTTGCTTTGTTGACGATGTTTCGCTGTCTATTATGCCAGGGCACTATCCGGGTGCTTTGATAAAGCATCTCTTAAAAACTAGTGCGCACGGCTCCCTACCTCAGCTCTTGCCAGAAAACGCACCCGTAACCGTTACTTGCCATATTGGATACTTTGACGGGTTCGAAACGTTTTTCTTCAAGGGCGAGATACAAGGCGTGGTCAGCTATGAGCGCCATGATCCGAAAAACCCTCCCGCGCTTGACCACCTGATCCGTATCAACGAACGGTTCTTAGGAGAACTCGACCCAACGGACAATCATCGCGGTAAAGCCTTCGCCTTTTTAGCGAACCACCTTCGCCAAACAAAACGCCTCTGCGAAGAACATCATGAACAAGCCGCTCAGCGATGGGATGCCCGAGCAAATAACTGGGCTTCTACCCGTGAAGACGAGGCATCCTACGTTCACCATGAGAATGGTTACGCGCGTTTTGATGATGAATTGAGCCGCATCTTACCGCTTGTATCGGGAACCGCTCTAGATATCGGCTGCGGTGACGGTGCCGTTACAAGGTTGATTCGTACGGGGTCGGGAATTACCGATATTCTCGGTATTGATATTAGCTCACAGATGATAGAAACCGCTACACGACTAACAAATGATGATTGTATTCGCTATGAGGTTGGGACACTCCCTGACAACGAGCGCATCTACAATCTCATTGCATCACGCGGTGTCATTTTGTCGCATACTCATCGCAGTGAAGTCATCCCCCTGCTTTCAGCCATGGCAAAGTCCCTCGCACCCGGAGGATATCTTGTTTTTGACTATATCAGCAACCTAGCAAATAACGACGATCTTGGCAGAGCAGAGAAGAACGAATTACGCCGAAACTGGATCGTTCGCATCCTATCCGAGCTTGGTCTTGTGAACATTTCATCGAACGGATCTGAAACCCATCGTGTCAGTGTATTAACATTCCATAAACCGATGGAAACATCGTTATACTTTGCCAGTAGCAGCGCTGGCAAAGTAATCGAGCTCCAAAGCAAATGTAAGAACCATCTCTTACATCTTGCGAATATCGATGTCGCTGAGTTAAAACATGATGACATTGTAGAGATTGCCAAGGACAAGGCGAGAAAAAGCTACGAAGCCTTACAGCACCCCGTTATTGTCACGGATGGAGGTATCTTCATCAATGCATTAAAAGGATTCCCGGGGCCAAACTCCAAACAAGCGGCGACCTTGCTCGGTCCAGCTAAAATCCTAAAACTACTTGAAGGCGAGATGGATAGAGCGGCCATTCGCCGAAATTGCATGGTGTATTACGACGGCACCGCCTTTAAAACCTGCGTCGCCGAGGTGCCACTTATGGTGAGCGAGAGTGTTACTGATAGCGAATATAAAGCCTACCCGTTGGACACAATTCTAGTACCAGTCCACGAACAGAACCCTCTCGGCAAAACGTACAAACAGATGCCCGTCGAAGAGCGTGTGACATTCACAGAATTGCCGTTTTTTGAAGAGTTCATTGGAACACTTTAAAAAATACCTGCCTTCAGGGCGGGTAACCTCGCCTCAATAATGGGACGCGGTTTCTACCCTGAAGGAGAAGCAACATGAAACAAGTACTGCTCTGTGTATTCGGTGCAAACGGCGCAGGTAAATCTTCTCTGCTTGAGACCGTGGCAGACATGAATTCGCCATCCACTCGAATCGTGCGTGGAAGCACAATCCTCAAAGAGTCCTTAGGGGTCGCCTCGTATGAGGCGCTCGAATCCATCTCGGCCCAAGAGAAAAAACAAGCCCTTCTCAAAGGGATGTCATCTCTCACTGTGGAAGGTGGTAGTCACACAACAATTGTCGACACCCACCTCGTGGTGCCTATGCGCTCCCTCACGACGTGCGTAGTAGAAGATATGTGGGATGAAAGATTACTCGAACTTTTTCAAGGGTTCGTCTATGTCTCTGCACCCGCAGCAACGATCGCGCAACGACGGCGAATGGACACGGGGAGGCCGTTACGCGCAATGCGAGCGACTCTACAGGTCTGTGCTGAAGATCTTCAACTCAACGCGAAGCGATGGGATGAGATATCCCCCTCCATGAAAAACAAAAAAGTCATCATCAATGACCAGACAATCTTGGTAGGAGCGCAAAAAATAATGGATTTTCTCCAGACTCTCTCGTAGAATTTAGAGAACCTCCGTCCACAATCCACTTGACAAAGTGGTAAAATATTGTTAGCGTCAACTATTGTAATGACTTGAGTGGCATTTTGGTGCTATACTCGATTCACGTACCTTCTTATCTTTCCTTGCTTAAGAGCAGTCAACACGGTGTTGACCGCCTTTGGCTAGGGCCAGATCAGTGCTCCCAAGGGAGCGGAAAGAGGCATCATGACCAGCATGAACCGCTCGGCCCTCCTTTGGGCCGGTCTTCTCACCACCATCCTCGCTCTCACCGGCTGCGGTGAAGGCCCCGACATGATCGTCGACGGCGGCCCGTGTCAGAACACCCCGTCCCTCTGTCCCCCGGACAGTGCGACGAGCGACGGCAGCCCCTGTGTCCCCTTCGGCAACGAAGCGGACAACTGCGACGACAACGTCGACAACGACTGCGACGGCGACACCGACAGCGGTGACTCCGACTGCGGGGGCACCTGCCCCGGCTTCGCCGTCGAGAACACGATGGTGCTCTGCACCGACGGAGTCGACAACGACTGCAACGGTTCGCAGGACAATATCATGCCGGGGATGGATCCCCAGTGTGAGCCGATGTCTTGCACGCCGGGCTCAGAGCCGGGCCCCGACCTACTCGAAGACATCCGCCCTCCCGGCGAGTGCTTCGAGGGGGCGACGTGGCCCGATGACATGGTGGTTGGTGGCAATGTCACCTATGCCGAGGCGATGAACTTTCCCGGCAAGGTATGGACGTGTTGCCGTGTAGACAACCCGAGCTCGTGCTTCAATACGACGATGGACTATGGTCCATCGTCGCATGAAGGATACGAGCCCTCCGTCGGCTTTGATAGTGGATTCTTCGTTCTGGGTACGGAACTGGACTTCACACGGTACCAGGATGCCAACAACCGGAGCTATTTCACCTTCGAACCAGACGTCTCATTTGGGATCTATGATCGAACAATCGGTGGTGTAACCACCACCTATACCTGTCAGTGAGCTCAGCTCGCTGACACCCACACGAAGCCCCCGTTACCAACCCTGGTAACGGGGGCGCTTTGTATGCGAACCCTCTGTCTGCATTTATTTTTTTAGATAGACATCTCCTTTCTTCGAGGGAGAACTGAAGCTGCGCGATCTCCCTTGAATACAAGGGAGACGTCCAACCTAATCTCAGAAACGAAACGCGGACAGAGAGTTCAAAGAAGCCCTTACGGGCTTCTTTTTAATTACTCGGTCTGATTTGTACGGCACCAGGGTAAACTACCCATGGACGAATGAATTGTTGACCTGAGTCAGGTAGACCCGGCAAGTCATTAATCGCACACTCATTGAGTGAATTTTGGCTATTATTATTTGGTGATAATAACGGGTTAGGTAATCGCGGAGTACCACCAATCGGACTCGAGTTCACAATGATTTCACCTGAGTCTGTGCGTTGAATAGGGTCAGGATTAGCTCCTGCGAAGCATCCGCCATAGGTATGGCGAACCTTGCTCGAGATACTGTCTGTAAGCACGCCATTTGTGGCTTCGGCGCGACATTCACCGGTACACCAACCCCAGTTGTCCATCACCTGAAGACGAGGCGTGAAGTAACAAGCGTTTGTATCAGCTTTGTAGCAACCACCCGGAGGAGCCATGATTTCACCAAGGATACAAGTATCACCAGCTGAACAACCGCTATCAGCACTACATGCGCGTGAAGCATCACGCGAACATTGACCTGCTCTTGTTTCACAGATTTTACCCTCAGCGATCATTTGCGCTTTTAAGCTGTCATTACAGACATACACGTGCTGAAAGTCGAAGTAGTTTGCTTCACACGCGTCGCGGCTATTGCCGAACATGGTGCGCACGATACAGCGATCACCAGGGTGATCTGCGGTATTACATTCAGCATCAGCAGAACAACTTCTCTCTGGCTGATCTTGACAAACGCCTGTCGGCTTACAGAGACCAGCGGCCGGAGGACAATCACCGTCGGCATTACAGGTGAGTCCTGAAGCACGCACCTGATCTGAACATTCGCTTTGAACGTTACAGTACGGCTTGTGGTTTTTGAGTTTTGTATCAGCAACTCTCGTTGTTTCACCATCACCCCAATCGATCACGATACGCTTAAGCGGCATTTGATTGTGCGATGCCCAGGCATAGAAGCGCATGCTTGCGACAAACTGGCTGATACCGCCATTCAATGGACCAGATGTTTGACCGCTGAGATTAAAGGCGTTTGTTTGCGCGACTTCACATGAGCCCGGAGTTGCGCAATTACGCGTATCAGGCGCGGCAACCATCGGAGGACGAGGGGTGTAGTAGGTGATGTAATCAAAGTTATCATCATCAGCACGTGCACCCGTTAGACCTAAGAATGTCGGCGTATAGTGACCCATGGTCACGTCGGTTGGTAATGGGAATCGGGACTGAGGATCGAGCGAAGCTTGTTTGCCTGAATCATCAATTCTGTAAGAGACGAGGCCACAATATTCATTTGATGGATTTGGACAGAGATCAAGACGAGGGTAGTACCCGACGCTATGCGTACAGATATTGGCATCTTTGTCTGGATCGTTTGAATTTGGGTCACCGACATTGAGAGGTGTTAGACATGCTGTGACAGCGGCACCACTTGCGTTTGCAACAGCGCCACAGCTAATGGCAAAGGTATCTTTGTCAGTATCGGTATACCCGAGCACCTGACAGGCTGTTGCATTTCTCGTATTACACACCTCCCCTGCTTGCAAGCCACCGACACAACGACCAAAGGTTGAGTCATTTGAGGCAACTGCGGTACAGGCTTGGTTGGTTTCTGCATCTTGTTTATGAGCTTCACAATCTCGATCAACGACACATGTGATGTATTGACCGTTATATCTAGGTACTGCATCTGTTGTAGCTACTCTACTCACCGTAACGCCTTCTGAATCGAAGTAGGTACCTAGGGCGGTATTTGATGCGGGATCCGTCATGCTATAAACACAGGCTTTTGCTGTATTTGTCGCACTAATCGTTGCACATCTTGCAATGATGTTTTTAGTACCATCCGTGAAGGTGCTGCCGGTAATTAATACGGTTGCTGGCGTGACCGCGGTCACGACGCACTCATTGGTATTATTTGCGGGGCGACCACAGTAGGTCTTGTTAGTACCCATCTTATTACCAATACCGTCACAGACAAAGGCTTGGCGCTCAGACGCTTCTGATGTTGAGATGCCTGTAATACCCGCGCCCGTATTAGTATAGGTATTATTGGTTGTTACGGTCCAACCAGCATCTGCATCGACGATACAATTATTCATCATCTTCACGATATTGGTACCTGCCGTTGCCGCAAAACCTAACCCCTGACATTCTGGAGTTGAACTACAGGCAAGGCCTCTTTGTGGACCAAGATTACAAACACGTGTTTGTGATCGATCGCCGGCGGTAAAGGCCCCCGGGTCACATTTACCATCAACGCTACATACCGGGTGCTCAGGATCAGGATCAGTAGTACAGTTTGTGCCTTTTAATGGGCCAGCGAGACAGGCGCTATCTGTGACTGTTACGGATTTATCGTGATAACGATAGACGCGATAGACGCGAGCAAACATATTAGTCAAGAACGCATACTTATCCCGCGGAAACTGTGCAGGAGAATAGTACGTTCTCAAACCTGAGCGCAAGAAGGTTGGTGGGTTGAGCGGCGAGAAGCCAGCTTGTTCGCCACCGTTCTGAAAGAGCGGCTCAATGCCAGCGATACCCGTATTCAATGCACTCGAGAATGGAGCGTTTGTTTCTGAGTAGGTTGCACCCGTTGCAGGGTCGCGGTAGCCGGATTGCTTCCATACACGATCCGTAAAGGCGGCGTCTTGACTGGTGTTCGCGCTCTTTACTTCAGCAAGCTCACGACAGACATCCGCCGTACCAACTTCGACGTCCATATACATGTAGCGATGGTCGCCACCTGATTTACCAGCACAAGATGACGTCCAGAATCCTACAAAGGTCCATTGGCCATCTGGGTCAGTGCCTGTCACGATCGGAGATTGAAAGACGGCGCGAATAGAGAACCAAGGAGCTGAGCTATTCTTACAAACATCATCAATATCACTCATTGGATATCGGCGAATATAAGAGAGTGACTGGTCTTGTTTCAGCGCATTAAACCCGGCGTTTTGAGGCTTTTTATATGAGACCTCCCATGCCTTAAAGGCACATCTCTTGCCCTCAAAGGCATCAATAACTTTAGGTGTCTTGAGATAGTAGTTACCACTTCTGTTCTCGTCTTGAGTGTAGAAGCCTTGGTAAACCTCTTTTACAGCCGTTGGCAGACCGTTAACATTTACTTCATTATAGAGATCTTCTTCGACACAATCTGAAAGTACAAATTCTTTGTTCTGTGGATTTTTAATCTCTACTTCATTTGCGCGTGATAAGAATGGCGAGTAGCTTTGTGTGAAATTTGCTTGCCATGAGGCATTACCGCCTTGCAACGAAGCCTGGTCTTTATAGTCAACCGAAGGCATGCCTTCTGCCCATTCAGCATTATAACCACAAGCTAAACGCCCGACATCACCATTAGGTGAAGGAGTGATCTTGAAGAATGAAATGCTCGTATCGCTTAATGCTGTGCGTAAGGCATCAGCGTTTGGCGTATAACCCAAATCCTTCATAAGCAATGGCGAATGCACACGATAGAACGTCTCGCGATAACCACTACCTGCATCAACAAGTCTCAAGGCCGTAGGCGATGTACCACGCTCTTCTGGCACGGTGTACTTGTCACTGTAATCACAAAGCTCATAGGACGGATAGTCCATGGTGCGATCAATTGAGATATACGGCGTCTTTTTTGACGCAACATTGCGATAACCCCCACGGCCTTTATCAACCCAAATCGGGTCAAGATCGAGACGCGTCATGCGACCAACGTAGTTTGGTGCGGTTTCACTATCGAATTGATTATTGAATTGGACATCTGCTTCGTTGGCGTCACGCGCATCGTTACCTCGACAGTCGCCCGCCGTAATATCAGATGCTGTAAGCCCTGCCTCAACGAGACCACCGGTTAAGAAACTGATAACACCAGCAACAACACCGTCAGCACATTCGTTCGCGAACTTATCGACATAGGTTTTAGGGTCAGAACCTAGCTCTTCTTGTCCGTTTACCGTTGCATATCTTCTAAAATGCTGAAACGAGAGATTAACCCTGACTGGCTTGCGCGCTTCAGATGTACAGTAGTACTGACCAGAGTTCTGTGGGGGTAAATAGCCCGCCGTTGGCTGATAATGGAACGGATCTTTGTCACCGAAGAGAATCGGGTTCGGGTTCCATGTCAAACATGGG
>CALMET010000050.1 GCA_937863195.1 uncultured bacterium | reverse complement strand
AGAAGTTGTAGCTGTTCAGACTCAACAGGAGAGATATCGCCGTCCATGAGCCCATATTCAGCTAAGGTGTCTACTGATGATGCCGCATTTAGAGGAATGTCGACAGCTTGTGACGCAATGAGCTCAAGGGTGTCTTTTGTCCCTACATTCAGTTGTACGAGAAGTTGAAGAAGGGCTTGCTTCTTTTGTGTTTCGTTGACGCGAGACGTTTCTGTTCGCGTCTCAGTGGGTTCGGTGTTTGACTTGCGTTCTCGGGTTGATTCTTGGTTTGATGGGATTGGGGGCACGAGTGAAATGCGTTTTTCAGATTTGTTCATAGTATATGGGATAGGCTTATCGAGATAATTCAGAACGTACTTTTTTCAGTGGTAGATCAGTATCTGCTTGATTCAGAACACTTGCCATCGCAGGTGATTTCAGTAGCTCGTCGCTATGTTCTAGAAGGATATTGAAAAAATCTTCTTCATCCGACGCCTTATTTGAAGCATCAAGAACACGTTTTGCCATTTGGCTAATTTGTTGGAGCGTGAGCTTTTGTTGCCCAAGATCATTCTTTAGTCCGTCAACCAGGAGAGCTAGTAATTCGCTTTGGCTCATAGAGGGGTTTTGATAAAAAAAGGATAGCAGTCGCGCAGACAGCTTAAAAGCACGCAGGGTGGCGTGCTTCAAGACAGGGTTTCACGAGTGACGGTTTGACCGTCATACGCGATTAATTCTTTTTGTGTGTAGCTCCCGCCAACCGTATGAAAACGCGTTTCACCGATCGTGCAGCTTGAGGCCCAGTGGATGTGTCCGCTAAAGCATTGCTTCACGCGGCCATCATTGCACAGGATCTCTCCCATCGTGTTGTTTCCGAGAAAGGCATTTGCGAACCGCAGTGCTTTTGGCAGAAGACAGCGAGGGTGAAAGAGCAGTTTTTTGGTGGGCAGATGGTGCGTGATAGCGACCACCTTTTTTGAGGTTGCCTGCGCGAGTTGGGTGCGAAGACGCTCGTTCTGCCAGTGCGTGACAGCGAGATCGTTAACGCCCCATCGTGCATGAACTCTGTCCATCCATGAAACACCGACGGATGGACTATGTTTTGCCTCGTATTCACCGCGAGGGATATTCAGATCATCGGCGAAGGAGTAGTCATACCACCCCATTGTGCCAACGAGGCTAAATCCCTCAAGGTTAAGTGGAGCGTCTTCCAATGGATGGAAGTTCTCGCTTCGCATGATTTCGCTCAACGATGTGTATCGACTCATCGAAGAGCGGCTATCATCGGTCCATACATCGTGGTTGCCCGCAATGGCGCATTTGGCGCCTTTGAAGCTCTTGAAGAGCGATAGGCACTGCTGGACCGAGTCATCGTCAGCACCGATATCGCCCGCTATGGCGAGGACATCATTGCTGGTCGACCGATTATTGAGGAGCTTTGCTAGCCTCTCAACAACCGCATCGCCTTTCTGATTTACTTCGTAGTGAAGGTCACTGATGACATAGAGCATTTCGCCTCCTTTCAGCTCGGTAAGAATAGCATAAAATGCTATAATTGTCAATTATAATATTGACAATACCATGAACGCCTAAAAGTGGGTTCATTATAGGGGCGGACCACGAAGTGGCTGCAGTTAGACTGAAGGCGATCCTTAAGTCTATTAGCGTCAAGCCATTGACAAAATGCATAATATAGTATATATTAACTATCGTTCACCGCACCTTGAAAGGAGGCTGTAATGGTCACTGATTTCGCTAGCCGGAGAGATCCGGCGGATAACAGGCTCTCCCTGATACGTCGGTGGTTTGGTTCGTGCGCATCCGCTCGATACCTGCGCTGTCGTGTTTTGGACGACCCGGACGTAGGCAAACACCTCATCGTTCACGTAACACTCGAGTCGCCTCTCCACCAAGAGATCGACTTTGTGGGGGATGATTGGAAAGTTCTCTTCATCGCCAAAGAAATCCGCTTCGGATTTATCATGGCTGATGCGGCCGTCATCGAGTGTCGCCCGATTTGGGCGACCAAACACTCCGATCATATGGAGCTTGTCTGTCTCGTGAGGGATCAGTCCAAGCCCAACGGATCCGAAAGATTCGTTGCACCAAAGATCATGCACTTGGCGGATGACAGTCACGTCATTCACCAGGTGCCTGTCGTGGAGGGATCGTGTCTATGATGAGCTGTGCTGATATCGCACAAGCACGTGATGCTATTTTGGCAGCGCGTGACGTCGTCTTTCTCACCGGTGCCGGAATTTCGGCAGCAAGCGGTGTCCCAGTCTTTCGAGGCTCGGGCATCGTGTGGGAGGGCAGACAAGCGACCGAACTTGCGAATGCCAACGCGTTCGCTGCCGATCCGATGCTTGTTTGGTCATGGTATCTTCATCGCCGAAAGGTGGTGGCAGAAGCCAAGCCAAACGCGGCCCATGAAGCCATTGCTCATTGGCAGCCTCAAGAAGGAGCGATGAAGTGGTTGTTGACGCAGAATGTCGATGACCTGCATGAACGCTCTGGGAGCGAAGACGTCACGCACGTACATGGCGATCTCTGGTTCAATCGCTGCACGAAGTGCGGCAGTCAACGCGAAGATCGTTCGCTCCATTTCGATGAAGCGCCTCGGTCACCGTGTTGTGACGCGCTCGAGCGACCGGCTATCGTTTGGTTCGGCGAAGTCATCGCCGAAAGCGAATGGGGCGTCATGAACGCCGCTGGAGGTTTTGCAGATGTCATTGTCGTCGTTGGCTCAAGCGGTGCTGTTGCGACCGCTGCTCGATTCGTCGAGCGAGCGCGACGTGCAAAAGAAGCAGCCAACAAGCTAAAAATGTTTCAGACCGAACGAGGTCTGATCGTTATCAACGTGAATCTCGATGATTCGCTCATCGAAGCCGACATCGGTTTTCGAGGCAAAGCAGAAGAGATTCTACCCGAGCTGCTCACATGAAGAGTTGTTCGACTGACTGAAAAACCCCATGCCGTCACTGATGGCATGGGGTGTTTCGTTGCTATTTTTCTTTCTTTAAAAAGTCCCTGAGGTTTTCAAGCGCCAATTCTTCATCGACACCCATGTCCACCTCGTGAAATTTTTGGTCCTTATGGTCAGTGCCGTCTTTGGTGATTTGGCGTCCCTCCATGGCTTTATCGGTAGATTCAGCTGGGGGTGTTTTCTTTGGT
>CALMET010000049.1 GCA_937863195.1 uncultured bacterium | reverse complement strand
AGTAGCGAACATAAAGAACGAAGAAAAACTTAGTGACTAGCGAATTTCAAAGGTGACCGTGATATTCGCTTCTACGTCCAATGAGCCCGGCTTAATATCTGGTGCTTGTGTCGCAACGTCTTCAGCTCTAAAGGTATAGATTGGCGGCGTTGGCATACTAGAGGAGTTCTCACTGAAGGTGACAACGCGCGTAATACTGACACCCATAGCTTTTGCTAATTCATCAGCCTTTTTGCGCGCATCTTCGATGGCTTTGGCGCGAGCCTGAATCTCTAAATCTGAAGGATCATCAATCGAGAAGTTCACGCCATTCACCTGGTTTGCACCGACGGTGCCTGCTTGTGAAAGCACGGTGCCGACCTTGGTCAAATCACGTACTTTAACCGTAAGGTTTTGCGAAACGGTATAACCGATCACCGTTTGTGCGCCATCGGTATAGTCGTATTTTGGCGAGATATTGTAATTGGACGTCTGCATGTCATCCTCAGCGATACCGAGTTGTTTGAGAGCGACGATAATGGCGTTCACCTTGCGGCTATTCTCATCTTGAATCACTGGCACCTCTTTGCCTTCGCTATAAAGACCAAGATTCACGACAGCGAGATCTGGCTTGCTTGCAATCTTGCCATTACCAGCGATGGTAATGGTATCGCGATCACGTGCAACATGACCCACTTCTTTTGCTTCGCGAAAGGTCTTGTAAGATGCGAGACCGAGAAATACCGCTAAAAAACACAAAACAACAATGCCAGCGATATTAGCCATTGGGCTTTCTTTGTAGGATGGAAACATAGGTGTACAAAAAATGAAGGGTTAGACTGAGCTTAGTTTAGCGCAATTTCTTCAGACCAGGTAGGTCACCGCCATTTGCGAGAAATTCAAGCATCGCTCCCCCGCCCGTAGAGACGAAATCCATTTTGGCTAAGGTCTTGGTTTGTGAGATGACCGGGATCGTGTCACCACCCCCGCAAATCGTAAACGCCTCGTCAGAACGCTTGGCGATACTCTTGGCTAAAAACCGAGAACCGAACCCCGTTGATTTCACTTCGGTCATCCCGATAGGACCATTCCAAACGACGGTTTTCGCTTTTTGGATTTCGGTATGCCAGGCGCGCAGGGTGCTTGGACCAATATCAACAATGATGTCATCTTTTTCAATGCATTCAACCACTACGCGTCGCAATACCGGCTTTTCTGAAAGCTTCTTCGTGACGATGACATCCGTTGGAGTTAAAATCGCTTGTTCTTTTTGGAGTTTTTTCACGATCGGTAATGCCGCGTCTTCGCAATATGAAGCGCCGATCGACAATCCGCGCGCTTTATAGAAAGGCGCGGCCATAGCACCCCCAACCAAGACCTTGTCAGCGTGCTTTAACATATCCTTTAAAACGCCGATTTTGGTCGTCAGTTTTTTACCACCGAGTACTGCGATATAGGGTGACGCCGTCTTTTTTAATAGCTTGCCAAGCTGGTCAACTTCTTCGATGAGCGCAGGGCCTGCATACGTGTCTGCATAAGCCGTGATACCGACGATCGAGGCGTGTTTGCGATGACAGGCAGAGAACGCGTCATTCACAAAAACCTTGCTTAGCTGTGTATAAGCCTTCGCTAAAACCTTGTCATTTGTTTCTTCGCCTTTTTCAAAACGGACATTTTCTACAATAAAACAGGTGCCCGGTTCAGACAGAGCGATACGTTCTTGCATCGCTTTAAGATCTTTTGCCTTGCTAATCGATCCATCCAAAAAAATAACAGATTTTCCGAGGGATTTTTTGAGGAGTGGTAAAAGACGTTCGGTTGATAAACGTGCTTCGCGTTTTTGAGGACGGCCGATATGCGTCAAAAAAATAGGCTTAGCCCCTCGCGTGACCAAGGTCTCGACAACCACCTTTGAACGCTGCAATTTTAAATGATGCTCAGCTTCAAGCGTGCCATTTAGGGGGATATTCCAATCAACCCGCACGAGCACGGGCTGGTTTTGGAGCTTCAGCTTTGCGGGCAAGGTGCGGAGTTTCATGGACGTTTTTAGCGAAGATTTTTGCCAACCTCGAGCGACATTTCAGCGAGGCGATTTGAATAACCCCATTCATTATCGTACCAAGCGATTACTTTAACCATATCGCCATCAACCACCTTTGTAAGCTCGAGATCTACGATACAGCTCGCTGGATTACCGATAAAATCTGATGAAACGAGCGGCTCTTCTGTTACTTCTAGCACGCCTTTATATCTAATATTCGCAGCCGCTTTTTTAATGGCTTTATTCACCTCTTCTACCGTCGTTTTCTTTTTCAACAAAAAGGTAAAGTCCGAAAGCGAAACAACCGGTACTGGCACGCGGATTGAAAGCCCATCAAATAACCCTTTAAGTTCAGGGATCACTTCGGTCGTTGCAAGAGCGGCGCCCGTTGTTGTTGGGACGATATTCTCTGCAGCGGCACGAGCACGACGAAGGTCTTTATGTGGGCCGTCCTGCAAATTCTGATCAGCGGTATAGCCATGAATCGTTGTCATCATCGCCTTTTTCACGCCAAAGACATCGTTCATGATGGCGGCGACGGGCGAGATGCAATTCGTCGTACAGCTTGCATTGTTGATCACCTTAGCTTTTTTACCTGCGCCTTTTTCATTCACCCCGATCACATGTGTTGGCACATCACCACCTTTTGCTGGCGCGCTGATAATCACGCGCTTTGCACCGGCTAGAATATGCTTTGACGCACCTTCGAGATCAGTAAAACGCCCGGTGCACTCGAGAACAACATCAATCCCAAGCTTGCTCCACGGCAAATTAGCTGGATCTTTTTCAGCAAAGACCTGGATCTTTTTACGGCCAACGGTAATCGATTTGGCATCGCCTGAAATCTCTTGGTCCCACTTGCGGTAGACGGTGTCGTGCTTCAAGAGATGTGTAAGGGTCGCCGTATCCGTTAAATCGTTAATAGCGACCACCTCAAAACCAGGCAGTTTAAAACCGGCGCGCAAAACATTGCGACCGATGCGGCCAAATCCGTTAATAGCGATGCGTGTCATAGGCGTAAAGAGCGAGTGAAAAAGAAATTAGTATTTACCGTATTCGCGCTCTTCTTTACGCGATTTGTAGAGAAAGAAGAAGGCTAAGAACATGGTGCCGGCCGCAATCGCCCACAGCCACGGATAGGTCGCGAAGACAGACTTATCATCCGTTTTACGTTCAGTTGTTGCGCCAAGAACGCGACCCTCTTCTGTCGGCAGATTCGTATCAGTCGGTAGAATCACGGTGCTTGAAGCTGGCTCGGATGGGATA
Organism: uncultured bacterium; assembly: GCA_937863195.1. Next base: position 6,742 of record CALMET010000049.1, on the reverse strand, counting down.
GTCGGAGGGGGCGCAACAGGATCCGGTGCAGAACGGTTTGGATCAAGCGGAAACGCGTCATCTTTATCACCAACACCGTCGCCATCGGTATCAAACTTTAACGGATTCGTACCGACGGATTGTTCTTGAAAATCATAGAGCCCGTCATTGTCGTCATCTGAGTCTTCGGAGTCATCGATCCCATCCCCATCCGTATCTTTGGACTTTTTTGGATCGGTTGGAAATTGGTCTTTTGTATCAGGTACGCCGTCATTATCGTCATCCGGGTCAACCTTATCACCAGTACCATCACCATCATTATCACGATCTACAAAAAACGTGATTGACGCTGAATCGCCCACAACACCCGTCTCGCCTTTCGTATCTACGCGCAATGAATGATTACCATACTCGGCTGGTGTCCAACCAATCCAAACTTCTTCGGCGAGGCCATTCTTTTTGTAAGAAATTGGCTTGGTGCCAATAAGCTTATTATTCGCATAAAAAAGCACGTCACCTTCGGTATCTCTTTTGCAAAGTGGCTGAACCGTTGCATAGATCTTTGCCGCATAACCTACAAAAGGCGCCGCCGGCAAAACACTAATGTCTTCGTTGCGGATGGAAAGCGTACAGCCGGCATTGGTGGCCGGAGTACTCGTCGCCGCAAAAACAGGCATGCCTGCGAGGGCAGCTACCGTCACCAAAGCTGGTACGGCAAAACGTGATAAACGCATATCTGCAAAGAAGGATAACACACAAAACCCCTCCTGACAGGAGGGGTTTTGATTGGGAGCCTAGAGATTAGCAGGTCTGACCCGTTGGGGCGGACATTGCCATGCGCGAGAAGCGCGTTACCTCGATCTTTTCGCCACTTTTGGCAGAAAGCGCCGTGATAAGTTGTTCGACAGTCGTGTCTTCATCTTTGATGAAGGACTGCTTGGTCAAACACACGTCGGAGTACCACTTATTGAGCTTACCTTCGACGATTTTTGCTTTGATATCTTCTGGCTTTTTGTCTTCAGCCATCTCTGCCATGAATTCAGCTTTCTTTGCTTCATGGATTTCAGCAGGGATCGTTTCTGGGCTGACATAGGTTGGGTCAGCGGCAGCAACCTGAAGGGCGAGGTCATTCGCCAAGCCTTTGAAATCTTCGCCGCGGCCGACAAAGTCGGTTTCACATGCGAGTTCAACGATAGCCGCGAGTTTGCCATTGTGGTGCAAGTAGGTTGCAAGCAAACCTTCGGACGCGGTGCGTTCGGATGCTTTTTTTGCTGCCTTGATCGCGCCTTTCTTTTTAAGGACTTCGATTGCCTTGTCCATGTCGCCACCAGCTTCTTCGAGGGCGTTTTTACAGTCCACGATACCAGCTGAAGTGCGGTTGCGGAGCTCCATGACGAGCTTGTTGTCGATAGCCATAGTATTTTGTAATGAGCGTTCGCCTAAAGCGAGACGGTATTAGTTATTTTTGAGCTGAGCGAACGAGCGTGCCTGAGGAGAAGCAACGAGGGTGCTGCCCAAGCGTGCACGGTTCGATTCCCATTCTTTCTTGCCATCGTTGATGGCGCCAGCAACGATGTCTGCCATCATTTGAATAGCTTTCACTGCATCGTCGTTCGCAGGAATTGGGTAGTCGATATCGGTTGGATTCACATTGGAGTCACAGACAGCGACAACCTTTACGCCACGGCGAAGCGCTTCTTGAAGCGCAGTTTTGTCTTTTTTGACATCGAAGATGAAGAGCACGTCAGGGACGCGGTTCATCTCTTGGATACCACCGATCTTATCTTCGAGAAGTTTGATCTGCTCAGCAAAGCGAAGCTGTTCGAGCTTGGTGAACTTACCGAGTTCGCCCTTTTCTTGCTTGCGCTTAAGATCCTTCAATTTGCGGATCTGGGAGGCAATGGATGGGAAGTTGGTAAGCGTACCGCCAAGCCAGCGCTTGTTGATATAAGGCATGCCAGCAGTGATTGCTGCGGTCTCAACGATTTGAGAAGCCTGCTTTTTGGTACCAACAAACAAAATCGTACCGCCACGAGCTGCCGTCTTTTTCAAGAAAACCAAAGCGTCTTCAAGAGCTTTGACGGTCTCTTCGAGGTTAATGATATGAATACCTTGGCGCTGGCCGAAGATGAATTTCTTCATCTTAGGGTGCCACTTAGAGGTTTGGTGACCGAAGTGCATGCCCGATTGGAGCATGTCCTCCATTGAAGGGAGTTTGGACATAGATAATTCCTTTTATTCGTTCATCCCTGGCCCTCCGTGCCTCAAATGAGGAAAGGAAAGAGGTGCCGTATAGCGGGGTAGACGAAGGTTAATTAGTGACAGGATCCTACCCAATCCCCCCTTTTTTGGCAAGCCTTAGGCCAAAATCAGTACCTTTTATGTCTATTTAAATATTGACAAAATGCGTATTTTATGATAACTTGTATTTGAGTATTGATATCCTCTCATTTATTACTATCGAGAGATAGGGACGATTGAAGGTGGCTACGCATGTCGCATGGCTTGATACTCGGAAAGGAACACGCCTTGAAAAGGAAAAAGAACCCCCGGATCTCCGGGATGACGCTCGTTGAGATCATGATCGTTGTGGTCATCATGGCGATGATCGCAACAGGCGTCGGCGCTGCCGTCATCCCTCAGATGATGCGCGCTCGCGTTAAGCAGGCTCGCATCGACGCGAGCAGCATCCGTGCCGCCGCCGAACAGCTACTACTGTCAGGCGACCAGGTCGAATGCCCGACCGTAGAAGACCTGCATCAAGCGGGTATGCTTCGCGGCAGGCAAGTGCAGACCGTCGACCCCTGGGGCAATGCCTTCGTCGTCAGCTGTGATACCGACGAAGTCGGCGTCACCTCTGCAGGTAGCGATGGCGCCTTCGGCACCGAAGACGACGTCATCTGACTCGTGCGACGTACTGTCGCAACACCCCCCGAATCTTTACGGATAGGGGGTGTTTTTATATCAAAAAGACGAGGATTACTCCCCGTCTTCTTCGTTGCCTTGTTTGCCGGATTTTACCGCGAGCACGATTTGCTCCATATCGCCATCGAGGATGAGTGGCAGGTTATGCCAGCTTTTCTTGATGCGGTGATCAGTGATGCGATCTTGTGGATAGTTATAGGTGCGGATCTTTTCTGAACGATCAGCGGTGCCAATTTTTGAACGGCGGTCGGCGTCGAGTTCGGCGTGGCGCTTTGCTTCTTGGGCTTCCCACAAACGCGAACGAAGAACCGTCATAGCGCGTTCACGGTTCTGTAACTGCGAGCGTTCGTCCTGACATGAGACCGACATGCCCGTTGGCAAGTGAGTGATGCGCACGGCCGATTTGGTCGTGTTCACCGATTGACCACCTTTACCACCAGCGCAGAAGGTATCAACGCGCAGGTCTTTGGCTTCAATCTCGATTTCGGTTTCTTCGATTTCTGGCAATACGGCGACTGATGCGGTCGAGGTATGAATGCGCCCCTGTTTTTCAGTACTTGGGACACGTTGCACGCGATGCACGCCTGACTCGAATTTATACCAACCATAGGCACCGGCGCCTTGAATCCCCAAAATCACTTCTTTATAACCACCGGTTTCATTGGTGGACTCTGATAAGAGATTCGACTTCCAGTTGCGGCGTTCGGCGTAGCGTAGGTACATGCGCAAAAGATCGCCAGCAAATAACCCCGCTTCATCACCACCGGCGCCGGCGCGGATTTCCATAATGATGTCATTTTGGTCGTGCGGGTCTGGTGGGACGAGGGCGAGTTCGAAGGCTTCTTCGGCGGCAGCAAGCTCTGGCTGGATGCGTGCCGTTTCTTCAATGCCCATGTCTTTCATCTCCTGATCATCCGAGCCCGCCGCCTCTTCAGCGTCGGCCATAGCTTGAACTAATGAGAGATATACCTCGGCAACCTCCGCCATGTGACGGGCGTGGTTAAACGCCATCGAAGCCTCTTTGATCAGCTTTTGGCTTGCCAGGGTTTCGGGCAAAGCCAACTTCGCCTCCGCTTCTTTGAGCGTGGCACGGGCTTCGAGGGCTTTTTGTTTGAGGGAGGCGTTCATATTATTTTACAGGGTTCATGGTATCAAAAAACCTCACCCCTCGCCCGCCCCTTGCCCCTGGTAGGGGTGTCGGAGACGTACGAGAAGTGAGGTCGAGGCCGCTAAGCGCCGATTTCAACGGTTGCTTTTGAAGAACGCTTTTCAGCTTTAACCGCTGTGCGTTTTGCCGTCTTGGTCTTCTTGCCAGTAGCTTCTTCGCTCTTAAGCGATGCAAGGCGCTTGAACTTGTCGATACGACCTGCCGCATCGATAAGATTCTGCTTACCCGTGTAGAACGGATGGCATTTATTACACAATTCGACGTTGATTTCTGCCAACGTTGCACCTACCTGTACGGAGTTGCCACAGGCGCAAACGATCTTCGCATCCTTGTGGTATTTTGGGTGGATTTCGGACTTCATAGGGATATTTGAGAATGGGCAGATACTAGCAGAACCCTAGAAAATACGCAAGACTAGGCTTCTTTTGTCGTCATTACCCGGTATTATTGACGCGCTAAGACGATACCCCTAGGGTTAATAATGACTCGTACCCAGGGAGACGCTCGTCATGCCACCCGAAAAATCATCCGATCGTTATATCCGCGAAGCCCTCGAATTGGAGCAGGCCCACGCGTTTGTTGTCACCCCCTCGGGTGAGACGACCACTCATTCAAGTCTTGCTCTTGGGTGGGTCCGGCACATTCAAATGGTTACGCCAGAGACCGGCCTCGATGATGGTGGTGAGATTCACTTCATCTACCAACCTCATGGTCACCCATCAGTAATCGAAGGGATAATTGTTCCCGATGACTTCGAAGCACTCGTAGAGGCGGCAAAAAATGACGCTACTCAGCACACGCTCAAATTTATCCCTTATCTACAAGAAACCGATCCTGATGACACGGTTCTTGAGCCACAGACCATCATTATCCCGCTTTTGGGGTCCTATGGTTTTCAGAGATTCATTCAACGGTTTACCGTGCTCTTTGGCATCTTTATCTCTGAGCGTTTTCAGCGCCAAGTACATGACTACGCTGTAGTCATCGATCAGACGAGTGATGAGTCAGACAAAAATCTCATACTCTCCTAGTGTCAGCACCGCGAGGAGGTCTACATGGACACAAAAACAAACTACCTAGTACTAGGTGAATCAAGTCTTATTCGTAGGGTGTACATCGAGACACCTACCCTCAACTACTTCTTCATCTTTGGGCTCTATGTTCTCGTCGATGACGAAGGGATAGCGACCTACGAACTTCACTACGAAGTTACCGCCGTAGAGGGTACGCTTTCGGTAAAAATCCGAACCCCTGTCTCCACGAGTGAACTACGCCGCCTATACGACATTGCCGAAACCGAAGCAACGCACGTTAAGACCGAGGTAGCTTGTCGACGCATAGACCATCTCACGCATGATCTCTTCGTCATCCCTGAACCGATTGCCCTCTATCTGCCCCTTAGCGGCGAAGCGAGTGTGAGAAGCTTGATTCTTGGGTTCTACAAGCAGCACGTCTCACATGAACCTTCGCTAATCTTGAACTACAACGCTGAAACTTCAAGAAAAGGGTCCAGTGATATCAACTAAAAGACCAACCCCGCTAGAGCACAGCTCGCGGGGTCTTTTTATCCTAAAGAAATTTTCTCGCCACCCACCAGTACATTTTCATTACCGGATTGCCAACGTGTTCGAGTAGTGGAATTTTTGCACTGTCATCCTGAAAGAGAATCTCTGATACAAAGAGACGTGATAGTTCACGATCGTCTATTTTGCTAAGGCGCTGAATTTCAACACGGCGTCTATTAACCCACTCCCAATACGATTTTGAAACAAGTTCTTGGTAGACTTTTTTCTTTTCTGGCCACCATCCGCGTGCAAGCGAAAAGAGACAAAGAACGAACTCCATCCCGATAAGAAAAGGTGATATCAAAAACAGCGTCCACGGCTTGAGATACATGAACATGACGGCATAGCGGTTGCGCTCCATCCAAAAAAACTTGGTCATGGATTTTGAAAACTCATACCAGTGATAGATGACAGACTCAGGAACAACCACGATCTTTTTACCCTGTATGCGCATCATGAACGAAGCTTCGGTATCTTCGTGATACATGAAAAAATCCTCATCGAATAATGGACGATCTTCGAGTGCGGCGACTCGCACCATCATGCCCGCGCCCGAAGTATAAGCGATTTCAAGATCGGGATTCGTGAGACGCTCTTCTTTATAAAAGGCCCTTGCCTGCTCTGTTGTCCATTTATAGCCGCGCGAATAGCCGAAACCCAAAAAGTGATAGGCGTTACCAACGGTGTTTACACGATCGCGATCTTCACCAAGAAGAATAAGTGATTGAGCGATACCAATACTCTTGTCCCCTTCCATTCTTGCAACGATAGGTTCAAGAAAATTCGGCGCAACGTCGGCGTCTTGGTTTAACAAATAGACGTAGTCACAACCAAGCTCTTTTGCTTTTGCGAGTCCGCGATTATTGTTCGCCGCGAATCCGAGCGATTCGTTGGTGAAATCGAGATAAGTGATACTAGGCAGATTTTGATTGGATTTCGGCATCCACTCACGCTCAAACCATGGTTTAACGGGTTCACGATTGGATTTTGACTCGACGCAAATGAGTTCGATACTGTCTTTTGGATACGAAATCTTTTCAAGCGAGGTCATCGCATTCACAATATCGCGCTCCCATTTTTGGGTCGCATAGGTCAGATAGATGAT
>CALMET010000048.1 GCA_937863195.1 uncultured bacterium | reverse complement strand
TATAACGAGATCTACACATAGTCTCAATACAACGAGTTTTATGGTCTTGACTTCACAACTCTCAAAGAAACTTCGCCATTCGCAATCGCCATATTAATCGGACAAGATCCGCGATACTTCGGTAAAAGCGAAGCATGAATATTTACGAATTTATTCGGCGCTAAATCCAAAACCGCTTGTGGGATAATCTGACCAAAGCTCACAACGACAGCCGCTTGAAAGCCAGTTACCGAAAAAGAAAGATACGCCTCTTCTGATTTTACGTTTTCAAATTGAAAAACAGGAACGTTCAATTCTTCAGCGACCGTTTTGACGGGCGGGGACTGAAGCTCTCCTTTGCGGCCCACCGGGCGGTCTGGCTGAGTTACGACGCCAACAATTTCAAAACGTTCGTCTTTGGCGAGCGCGCGCAAAGCCGGGACGGCGATAGAAGAAGTGCCGAAGAAAAGAAGCTTAGTGGCTGTGGCCATGGTCGTGGGTATGCGCGTCGGTGGCTTTATCGATAAAAAGCGTACCGTTCAAATGATCAATTTCATGCTGCATGACGATTGAAGGAAAGTCGCGCAATTCCAGTGTGACTTCGCGACCAAGGCGGTTCATGGCTTTGACGCTGATTTTGCGGTGACGTTCGACATTGCCCCAGATCTTGGTTTTACCATCATCGCTATAAACACTAAGACAACCTTCTTCGCTGCCTACCATCGCCTCAGAAGCTTTGAGAATCTCAGGGTTCATATAGCACTCCGGGCCATGCTTGCCATAGTTCACGACAATCGCACGGATATTGCGGCCAACTTGTGGCGAGGCAATCCCAACACCATCTTCAGCGAACATGGTGGCGATAAGTTCATCAAGATACGCCTGAAATTCAGGCGTAGTGATCTCTTTTGGATCAACCTCTACCGAGCGCTCGCGCAGGGTTTTGGTAGGGAGTTTAACAACTTCAAACATAAGATTTGGCTGATATTAGCGAAAAAAGGCCACGGGGTCAAGATCGATATACATCTTCTCGGTAATGAGTTTTGCGAGCCTATCTAAAAAGTCTTCGGTGAGCTTATTCTCGGTTGGTAGCAGGTGAAGGCAATAGCGTTTACTTGAGCCCTTGGTACGAAAAGGTACTTCGAATGGCCCTCGGGTGGTGATCTCT
>CALMET010000047.1 GCA_937863195.1 uncultured bacterium | reverse complement strand
GTGTAGAAAAAACCACCCCTTCCCACGTTTGTGGAAGGGGTTTTTTCTTACCTTCAGATTCTGAATTCAATAGAAACCACAAACCCCTTCCGCAAGCATGGGAAGGGGTCGGTAGACATAGACCTTATACCCAATAGCTATGGCTGCCGGGGGTAGGGGGCTTTGGTGGGGGTTTTGTTATTCTGGAAACACGATACCGAATGTCGGCGAGAGAACTTTATCAACCTTGATCCCAGCTTTCTCTAAATCAATCGAACCATCTGTGCCGTAGAAGACGAGGCCATCGGCGCTCTTTACGGCGGCGATCGCATGACCCGTTCGATAGGCGGCATAGAATCCGAGATCAGATTCATACAATGGGATATTTGCACCGAGTGGCGCCATGCCCGTAGGCTGCACCTTCTCTAACATCTCACCGCGAAAGGCTTTAGCGTCACCCATTGGGTCAGCGGCCTGATTGGCATACTGCTCAAAGGCAACAATCTTGCGCGCGGTATCCGCTAACGTTTTTGCCGGATCATTATTTGCTTTAGATTCATCTGCCGAGTGCTTTGCTAATACCAACCACAACCACTCTTCAGATGAATCCACACTGAGAGCGCCCGGACCACGTTGATGTGCTAATGCGATAGCCTCGGTTGCCTGCTCAGGCGTTAAGCCAAGCTTATCAGCAACTTTATTTACGGATTCAGGAACCGTGCGATTAAGGAGCTCTGGATCTGTGCCTTGAGTCAGGGCTCGATTAGCCACTAGAGCATAATCTTTATTCTTTACAGCCTTTTCGCTAACACTCGCTTGATCAGGAGTAATGAGCCTCTTTTCACCCAGCTCATGAATCCCAACGATTATCGCATTTGGACTATTTTCTACTGCCGCTTCGTTCGTACCTTTATTTTGTTCATTTGTCATAGTATTTTTGTTATTTGTAAGCTTTTCTTAATTCGATACCTGTATAAAATCATTACTCTTCTACGATTCTTCCTTCGTCCGCAGAGATAGAGACTTGAAACTCACCATTCGGTAATTGAGTAATGGCTGTGATATCGACGTTGATAGCGATACCATTATGAATCTGTGAATTGGTGTGAAGACGCTCCTGTGTTTCGCCCGCTTCAGCAACATAGGTATGCCGTTCTCTGCCAAGTTGACCAACACCTTCAGAAAGGTGCTCAAAAGCAACAGCGAGAGCAATTTCAAGTGTTGATGCTTGGCCGGTAACCGTGCGCACACGACCCGTAGGCTCAACCTGAATGGATGAATCAATATCTAATACGCGCATTCTCTGGCTCAAATACGTTTCAGAAATAAGTGAGCTAGATTGATCAATGGTTCGTGTTAGCTCGCCTCCAAAAGACGATACTTCGATCGTATGTCCTTCAAGCGCCCTTAAAGCATCAGCCGAGCCATACGAAGTCACCACTTCTGGAGTAGCTCGCACGGCGCCACGGCGGCCTAAGTGTACTAAAGAAGAAGCTTCATAGACATTGGTCATTCCTGGACCCTCCTCCTCCAAAGCTTCATTGCTACGGAACATCGCAAGCTCAGAATCCATGATGCGACGCAATTCATCGAGAGGGACTTCTTGCGTAGGCTCAGTAATGTCATAAACATCTACCCTTGGAGTTTCTTGTGCTAACGCATTTTGCGTAGCAGCCAGGAGAGACATCGCCCCACCGAAAAAATGACTGAAGCGAGAAATGCGCTTAAGGGGCTTTTCTAGTTTCTTTTGTTCGGCTTCAGCTTTTGCTTCAGCACCATTAGACATCGGTTGTTCAAATTTCATAGTATTTTTGTTATTTATTAGCCTAATTTTATTCAATCTTGATTAATCCTCGGTACCATCTGTCGTATCTACGTATTCTGAATCCTCAGAATCTTGCGACGCATCCCTTCTTCTTAATTGATACGCTGTACTATCTGTCGTATCTGTACCTATACGTACATTCATCGCACGGCCTCTTAGGGCAGCACCGGATCTAGGACCCGAATAGGCATCAGCACCATTAGCAGCAAGCGCCTCTCGTACTCTCACGGCACGGCTGATTGATGCATTAACGCGCTGCTCTGTTGCTGGTGTGAGCTGGGTTAATGGCATCCCTGATCTCGCTCGACGCTCATTGATGATATCAATACCCACATCGGTTGCCGAACCAACATTAGCAAGAAGATCTGCCGAACCCTGACTACTACTGTGTGCCCCTAACCGATTTCGTAAGATCAATCTTTGTTGATAATCAACGGCATCAAAACCTTCGGCAGTAAAGAGTTCTGGGGGATTGTCCTGAGAATGCAAGTCCACTTGGCTGTAATCCACCTGACCGTTGCTTGCAGACACGAATGCAGTAAATACGCCTTGATTATCATGTTCTATTCTCTCGATCTTAACGTCGACTAATGCCATCTCAAGACCAGAACGAGTAATGTTGTAAGCTCCATTTCTCTCACCATCGGTGAGGGTTGCTGAGTTTATTTCATGAGGCAATTCAGTGTAGTAAGCAGTACCCATCGGTATAAGATTACGAAGAGCATTTATAAGCGCCTCTTCTTCACTGAATCCAGCACCAACAACAAGATTGCGTTCACTGCCTGTATACGACTCGATGACCATGGGCGTATCATGGTGCATCTCTAAAATCTGTAAACCGTAATAATCCGATGACAGATGTCTTTGACCCATAACCTCATCAACATTGACGTTGTTTTGAACGAGGTACAGGTTCGATATACCAACATTCGTTCTTAAAAAATTCAATAACTGACGCCCTCCATCGCTTGTATTATCGATTGTTCCATCTATCCGTGTCGGTATTGCTTGGCCTTGTTCATTGAGGCGAAATTCAACAAAACCCGAACCTTGATATTTTAAGGCCAGAATATCTTCTCCCCTACGCAAGTCATAAATATAACGCGCTTCTTGATTGATATAACGATCAATATCCGAGCGCATTTGCTCTACATAGGCTTGTGTATTTGTGAAGCTCAAACGCTCGACATGTTCGGTTTCTTGATCTCATGCCTCAGCGACCTCATGACTCGTCTCTTGAGAAACGCCTTCTGATTGCGCTCCGGCAACATTC
>CALMET010000046.1 GCA_937863195.1 uncultured bacterium | reverse complement strand
AGCTTTTTTGGATGACGTTGGCGCCTCAGATGAAGCCTTTGGCGCAGCCGGCTTTGCAGGAGGCTTTTTTACGGGTTTGGATGGCATAATGTTTAGTTATCGATTTCGTAGTTAAAGGAGGTGAAATGCTTCCAGCGATCAAACGGGAATCCGCGCAACCAGACACGACCAACGAGATAGGAGCTACTTACAGGTCCAAAGAAACGGGAGTCGAGACTTGATGAGCGATTATCACCGAGAACGAAGTATTCATCTGGCTTTAAAGTGACCGTCTGTGAATTTGCCGTAAAGTCTTGATCGAGATAGCTCGTTTCGTCGAGCTGAGCACCATTTGGATGCTTGTCGTTAAATATCTTTATCTTGCCATTTGAGATTTCAACCGTTTCACCAGGTAAACCGATCACGCGCTTGATAAAGTACTCTTTGGTATTGTTTGGATACTTGAAGACGGTCACATCGCCGCGCTTTGGCGCATGCAATCGATAAGAGAGCTCATCGATGACCAAATATTCATGGTCAAAGAAGTTCGGCTCCATGCTCGCACCCTGAACGTAAAATGGCTGAATGAGAAAAAAACGAATCGGGATAATCAACGCTAAAGAAATAGCAAGCACTTGCACTACTTCAAGAATGACACCAAGCGCTGAATTTGGAGCTTCTGACACCGATTCACTGTCGGATTTACGAAATCGTGTAAACATAGCGGAATACGGCCTATCATAGCCTAAAATAAGCGTCTTGTCGAGCGCTTATTTATTGCCTTTTGATACAATTTTTTCGTATTGTTTTACTGTTACCGGCATCACCGAGAGCCTTGATTGACGTACGAGCAAGAAGTCAAGAAAAAACGGGTCGGCTTTAATCTCAGCCAAAGTAACAGGGCGCTTAAAGGGCTTGCCCGGCACGACATCTACCGCCACCCAATCACGTTTTGTATCAGTATTGGTCGGATCTGGATAAGCCGCTTTTTTGATGATCGAAAGTCCGACAATCTCTTTTGGACCCTGGCTTTCATAAAAAAGGGCGATGTCCCCTGCTTTCATCTTTTTTAAATTCAATGCTGCAGCTGCACTGCGCACGCCCGTCCAGGCGGTTTTGCCATCACGAAGCAGCTCCTTCCATCCAAATTCTTCGGGGTCAGATTTGATGAGAAAATAGGACATGGGACCCTGGTTTAATATTGCGTGCTACGAGTTGACTTCATTATATCCCAGCTTGATTCACTTATATCTGATACCGTAACACCCAATTTTTTAACAATTTCAAAGGCTTCTAAAGCTTCTAGCCCAAATCCATCTTTGCTTAACGTATTTATCCCTCTTATTGCAGCGTCTTTTAAGATGCTGAAGTCCTCCTTGGAGACTCCGAAACGTTTTGTGTTCTCGATTAAATCAAGAGCCGATTCAGCCTCACCACTTAGCAATAGATCGTAAATACCCTTAATCGCTGCCTCTTTTAGCGTAGCGAAGTCCTCCGTAAATAAACCGAAGTTCGACGAATACTTTAAGGCTTTAATTGCCGGATCCATATCGCCTCTGGACAAACCTAACTCGGCGCCTTTTATGGCGGCTTTCCCAATGATTTTAAAATCCTCCTTCGAGGCACCGAACAACTCCCCGTTTTCGAGAGTCGGGAGAACACGGTCAATATTTCCTATGGATAACTGATACTCAGCCCCCTTGAGAAGCGCTTCTCGAAATCCTGTAAAATCCTCCTTGGTAGCGCCGTGCGACAGTGCGAATGCATGTAATTTTATCGCCTCCTCTCCCTTGCCCATAGAGAGTAATTTATCCACCCCCTTAACCACGGACTCTGACAAATTACTTAACTCTTCTTTGGTAGCGCCTAGCGATTGTACTTGTTCGAGGTAATCGAACACTTTAGCTGCATCGCCTTTGCGCAGGTAGGACTCGATTCTCAAAAACAAAATCTTCTTTTCTTTTTGCTCCTGATCCTGAGACTTTTTGGATTCTGCTGGAGTAGCCGCTGAGGACATCGATTCAAGAGATGATTTCATAGATAGGTACAGTCACAGATTAAGTGACTTAATGCTAACACAGCCTCTTTACATCAGCCACGCTCTGTCAACGCTTTACGCTGATAAAAAACGAATTGCCTATTTTTAACCTCGACGATCCAATCTATAAACCTCAAAGGTTTCTTGAGCTGATTCACTGAAATCACTTTCGTTCACGCCAAAACGCTCGGTAGCTTCAAGTGCTTCAAGCGCTTCTAATCCGAGGCCTTCATCGAGTAGATATTCTATCCCCCGTGTCGCCTTCTCTTTTAAACCAATAAAATCATCTTTTGAAGCATCGAATCGCCAGCTATTCTCAATGAGGCTAAGAGCTTCACGAGCCTCACCTCTTAGTAATTGCGCATCAACACCCTTTATCGCAGCTTCTTTGAGACCTAAAAAATCCTCCTTCGAGGCACCGAACGTTGTCATATGACCAAGCAAAGCAAGTACCGAGGATATGTATCCTTCGGACAAAACCGATACCACTGACGTCACTAATACATCCTTCAGGGATCTAAAATCTTGCTCAGTTGCTCCACAAGACTCAGCCTGCTTAATAGCATTAGCTAAATAAACCCCATTTCCATTAATCAACACCGATCTGATTGTCTCGAGAGCAGCTTCTTTTTGTTTTAACAGATCTTGCCCCTGTTCTGCAGAATGAGACAGCGAGGGCGTCGATTTAAAAGAGTTTTCCATTGATATGAGCAGGCATTTGAGTTATACCCTGATCCTATCACACGGTATTAGACTGTTCCACGTCTCTGCTGCTCTACGTCGCCAGAAACTGAATAACCTCCTGGATCACCTTGTGATCATTCATCATCCACTTAATACGTTGGTCGCGTTTGAACCAGGTGAGCTGACGTTTGGCGTAATGCCAGGTCGCGAATTGAATCTGGCGTTTCGCTTCTTGTTCTTCAAGCTTGCCCTCGAGCACTTGTCGTAATTCAGGATAGCCAATAGACGACCACGCAGGAACATCGAAAGGAATGTCTTTTGTTAATAACTCGCGCACTTCTTGTAACCACCCTTCTTCAAAAAATCGTTCAATCGTTTTATCGATGCGTTCGCGTAATACTTCTGGTTCATGCTTGATTGCTAATTGAAGTGCATCGTATTTTGGTTCGCCTGTTTTACGGATTTCACGAATCGGCAGGTCTAACGCCTTTATCAATTCAATCGCGCGAATCACCCGGCGCGGATTTTGGAGATCGATGCTATCGCCCGCTTCTTCGTCCAACTCTAGAAGTTCATGTACGAGCTCTGGCAATTCTTTTTGTTCGAGTTCAGCACGCAGAACTTCATTTGGCGGTACTTCAGGCAAGAGCGGTTGATCAATCAAGGCGCTCACATAAAGCCCCGTACCACCAACAACAATAGGTAATTTGCCACGCAATAAAATGTCCGCGATACGCTCTTCGGCGAGGGCCTTGTATTCAGCGACACTGATCGGTTCTCGTGGATCCTGTGAATCCATCAAATAATGCGGAACATCGTCTACCCAGCAGATATGTTCATCGTGATGAATCTCGGATTCACATTCAGGTTTGCCGGTACCAATCGAAAATTCTTTATAGAGCTGGCGCGCGTCAGCATTGACGATCTCGCCGTCAAAACGTTTCGCCAACAATAAACCCAACGACGTCTTACCAGACGCCGTTGGACCTACGATAAAGAGGAGTTTGGGTAACGCCACAAGACAACCTAATTACCTGCCTTTGCTTTGTTAATCGCTTGTACCACGCGGCTATCGCCTTTGAGTTGTTCAACAAAAACCACGTGCTGGCGATTGATCAACATCCAATCTTCTGGACCGTGGAGTTCATTACCGAGCTTGATGAGTGCCATGTCACCTTCAGCGCCGGCATCTGCTCCCTGAGACTGAACGGGCTGCTTTGATTGAAGATAGTACACGTCGGTTAACTTGTATGAACCGCGCGTCGAGACAAGCTTACCAAAGTAAACTTGACCATTGGTCAAAAAGACGGCTTGATAAGAATTTCCGTTAATAACCGATGGCAATGCGGTAAAGGTATAGACAAAGAGACCACCGAGAATCAACGCGCTTAAGATGAGCGTGGCGATCCAGCGCTGGCGGGATTCGGTAAGAAACATAGGGATTCGCATATACCCTCAGTGTATCACAGTTTTCAAGGGCATGAAAAAGCGGTATCCTAAGGGCCTATGGCTACGCCGACACCCCAACAGCAAGACGAGCTCAAAAAAGCCTACGCAAAACTCGCAAAAGAATTGCACGAGGTTAAGCAAACCTTTATCGAGCGAGCTCTACCTGTTATGGGTCAGTTGGACGAAAAAACTCAGCAAGCCATTCGCGATCATATCAAAAACACTCCGACCTAATGTCGGAGTGTTTTTTTACTTGCGTGTTTCAAGCGAGATCTCCATCAAACGGTTATATTTTTCAACACGTTCTGAACGTGAGAGAGAACCGGTTTTGATATAGTCCGAACCACAGGCATAAGCAAGGTCGGCGATGAAGGTATCAGACGTTTCGCCAGAGCGATGAGAGATAGAGGTTTTGAATCCGTGCTTATGGGCCATGATGATGGCTTGCACCGTTTCGCTTACCGTCCCAATCTGGTTTGGCTTGATAAGAATGGCGTTTGCGGCTTTTTCTTTAATACCGCGTTCGAGACGCTCGACATTCGTCACAAAGAAGTCGTCCCCCACCACAACGGATTTCTTTTTGAGCTTAGGGAGAGCTTTCTTCCATGCCGCCCAATCATCTTCGGCGAAGGGGTCTTCGATCGATTCTATCGGGTATTTTTTCTGCAGATCAATATAGCGTTGCAAAAGCTCGTCTGCCGTATAGGTCTTGCCTTCGGTTTTCATTTCATACACACCTTTTTTGGCATTGTAGAATTCAGAAGCAGCAATATCGGTAGCGATGGCAATATCTTTACCAGGCGTGTATCCAGCTTTTTTAATCGCTTGGACAAGTACGTCGAAAGCATTTTCGATCGTATGCAGCTGCGGTGCAAAACCACCTTCATCGCCTACGGTTGTTGCAAAGCCGTTTTGCTTTAAGATCGAAGCAAGTACCTGAAAAACTTCAGCACCTGCACGCACACGCTCTTCAATAGTGCGCTGTTTTGGCACAATCATGCACTCTTGCACGTCGAGTGACCAATTGGCATGCGCCCCACCATTCAGCACGTTCATGGTTGGTATCGGCATCTTGGCGGCGCGCGGAAAATCATACATGTGGCGCAAGGTCTTCCAGAGCGGTTCTTTGCGGTGAAGGGCGACGGCCTGAGCGCAAGCCATTGAGATGGCGAGCAATGCATTCGCGCCAAAACGCGACTTGTTTGACATACCATCAAGCTCAATCATCACCGCGTCGATTTTAGCGAGCTTAAGGGCGTCCATCCCTACCAGTTTTTTCGCGAGTGGACCATTAACATTTGCGACGGCTTTGAGCACACCTTTGCCTCCATAGCGTTTACCACCATCTCGAAGCTCCATGGCTTCGTGTGAGCCCGTTGAGGCACCGCTTGGCACCTTTGCCTCAGCAGAAGCACCAGAAGCTAACGTGACACGACAGGCCACGGTTGGATTGCCGCGCGAGTCTAAAACTTCGCGGGCGACGAGAGATTTGATTTTAGTAGTAGCGAACATAAAGAACGAAGAAAAACTTAGTGACTAGCGAATTTCAAAGGTAACCGTGATATTTGCTTCAACATCCAATGAGCCAGGCTTAATATCTGGTGCCTGTGCTGCAACATCTTCAGCTCTAAAGGTATAGACAGGGGGCGTTGGCATACTACAAGAATTC
>CALMET010000045.1 GCA_937863195.1 uncultured bacterium | reverse complement strand
TTATCCATAGTTTAAAAATTACTCCAGCCTGTGTTTTTACCATCAACGTTAACATACAGCTGAGTACCAGAGCCAGATGTAGAATCAGCATTAAATAAGAGATCTGCGATAGAAGTCGGGATATAGCCCTCTTGATTTGGATCTACATCATTTGCTAACCAAATGACATTTTGTGAAAGATCATTTGCCAACGAAATCATAGGACCATTATCCATGCTATTAAAGAAATTAAAGCCTGGATAATTATCAACGCCATCAAAACCATCCGCCTCGAAGCCAAAAGTACCATCTGACCCGATCGACATACTCGCTTTTGCATTTGAGCCATTATCCATGGAAAGCCCAATATAATCACTCCCTAAAAAGAGCGAGGTTGTATTGTTTCCCAATTGGAGAAATTGTGAGAACTCATCTGCACCATGTCGAATCATCGACGTGCTCGTACCGCTTAGATAGCTCTCGCCGGCAAGCGCTGATGCGCCGTCACGATCAAGACTGAATGACAGGACGACGCCACGTCCCACACCATCATCGTATCCAAGGATATCAAAACCCGTGGTCGTAACGCTGGCTACACCGCCGCCCATCATGCGTGTGAACGTCGTTGAGAAGTTATCTGCGTAAACATCTGAATTTGTACCCGTTACTGATGCGAGTTCGATGTGACCATTGTTTAACGTAATATCTTTACCGAGGTCATAGGAAGCCTGCAACGAACCTCCACCGCTTACAGGACAATTTGTCCCATCAGATAAACAAACGCTCTGACCACCAATCGTAATGCCATTATTGAACTCCGCGTTACCACGCACGGTCAAACGTGTACCAATAGTCAGTTGTCCCAAATTTGCGGATGCAATCGTTGCAGCACGCGACTTCAAACCACCAAGATCAAGAATGCGCAGATCTTCATTACCCGTGATACCAAATGCATAACCACCCTCGACCACAAAGTAATCGAGACTGTTGCCTACGCCATTCAGGGTTGCACGAAGCTGTGGAGCATTACGATCGCTGATATCCCAATATTGAAAACTAGGATCCGAGCCATCATCACCACCTGTTTGAATATAGAGTCCTGAATCCAATACATTGAAATCATAGATCGTGATATCACCTGTATCGATAGCTGTACGCTCTACGATGTTTGCTGGATCAGCAAAATCATACACACGCACCAATGGCCCAGGGCCACGAGAGAAGACATACGCACGACGATCAGAAACGTGAACTAATGAATCTTGGCGACCATCCGAACTAAGAAATTGCCCTGCAGGGTACTCAAGATGTGAAACAGATACCGGAGCCGATGGATCACGAACATCAAAGACTTCGAACGTGCTTGTAGCAGTCAAAGCTCCGTAGTCGACTTCACCCGTATAGATAAGGTAGCCGTTATTATAGGCGATGCTTGCATCACGCTGTGTACCACTAACAGCAACCGAACCAAGCTCAACAATGGCCGAAGGATCTTTTGCATCAAAGATCTGCACGCTCGTAACGGTAGCGAAATAAACCATGGTGCCATCAACGGCAATACGACCATCAGAAACTGCCGACATTGAACCCAGATCAAAATCACCAATCACCTGAGGTGCTGCTGGATTAGTAATGTCGTAAATTTTAAGCGAATCGTTGAGCGTATCATCGTCGTCAATCGTATAAAGACGGCTGCCCTTGATAACCGAATCCGTGCTCGAAACGGCAAACATTGCCTCAGGTGAATATGGATTGGTCAGGTCAAAGATGACGCCGTTAAAAATACCCGTACGGCCATCAACATCATTTGCCTTACTCATGGTTTTTGGCAACGCGTCAAAATCACCGACGCTGAGCATCGGCTGCTCTTCAAAGGCAGCGCCCAACATATCAACGGTGGCCAACCCTACCCAACCCGTATTACTACCATCGACATTTACGTAAAGCTGAGTGCCAGAGCCGGCCGAAGAACCAGATCGGAAGAGAAGATCACTGCCGTCACCGTCAAAAACACCGTTCGGATCTTGATCGTCAGCGATAACGATATTGTTCTGACCGTATGAATTACTCATTCTGATCAAAGCAGCGCTAAGCGAACCCGCGTCATCAAAGACCACCGGTGCTCCGCCAAACCCTTCATCACTATTTACGGAGACATCAAGCATGCCATAACCCAGACCTACATAGAGATCACCTGAATTCAGGTAGAGGCTATCGGTGTAGAACTGAATATCTGACGTAGCATTACCCATGGTTAGCTCATTGTTGCCAAACTCATTCGTAATGTGACTGATATACGCCGTCCCTGTTGAAGCAAAAGGATCTGTACGATTGTCAGTGAAGGCAAACAAGGTGCCAACGGTTCCAAAACCATCATTTGAATACAGTGATAGAATTTCAAGACCGGCAACGGTCTTTGAGGCGTTTGCTAAGCTGAGTAAACGCGTTGTAGAAACACCGTACTGATTGAGGTGAGCGATATCATTTACAGTCTCATCGGGGGTACCTGTCACGCCGACAATTTCAACCCTGCCATCGTTAAGGACGATTTGATTACCTACATCATACGCGTCTTGCAGCGAGCCCGAACCACCCGTCAACATATCGGTCGTAGCTAAACCACGCCAGCCGGTATTGGTCCCATCGACATTAACATAGAGCTGGGTACCCGAACCGCCCGTTGAACCTGATCTGATAAGCAAATCTCCTGAATCTTGGGGAAGATAGGCACCGTTAGGGTTAGCGTCAGATCCAAGATGAATGAGGTTGAGGCCGTTACTATTTGCTAAACCAATAATGGACGACTGCGTTCCATTATCTTGAAAGGTGAATGGCGTGTCCCCCGTGATATCACTATCTGCCGTGAAGAACTGCTGACCTTGGTCTAAGAAAATTTCATTAGAGCCATTGGTAATATCAACAATGTCATTATCAAATTGGATAAAGGATGTCGCATTACCCAACAACAACGTATTGTCATTGCCCGGGATGTGAACAAGATAAGACGTATTCACCGTAGCGCCCGGATCATTGCGGTTATCAGTGAAGCTAAAGAATGTCCCGCTTGAACCACCGTAGCCAAGCGAAAGATCAAAGCCAGTACCTGTAGCGCCTGCATACCCAGCACCAAGAACCGGAGTCGCCGTAATACCAAGATAACTAAACTCGTCTTGAGCCCCAGAAACGCCTTCAAACTCAATGCGGCCATCATTTAAGGTGACAAAACGACCGTTGGTATAGGCGGCTTGAAGTGTGGTGGTCGCTGAAGCACAGTTCGAACCATCCTGAAGACAAACGTTCACACCTGCAAACAAGAGTGAAGACGTAACATTAAGTGAACCAATCGTTGAAGT
Organism: uncultured bacterium; assembly: GCA_937863195.1. Next base: position 1,192 of record CALMET010000045.1, on the reverse strand, counting down.
ACCGAAGGACCCAATACCTGAAGCAAAGCCAGAGGAGGTCCCATTGGTGAAGACAGCAGCATTCGCAAACAAGTTCGAGACATTAAGGCTCGTGATGGTGCCGGTTGGTGAGAATAAGGAACCGGTGACATTCACGAAACCGATGGTCGAGGTACCAATGATGCTTGAACCGATCGTACCAGAACCCAAGGCATACAGCGTGCTCGAGACATTGGTGAAAGTCGCATTGGTATAGACAAGGGAGTTGCCCGTGAGAACGCTGATCGAACCATTGGTGCTGAAGAGATTCGTTGAAGAAGCCGTCGTAGCGAAGGAGTTCGTTGAGGTCGCACCCGTGAAGAGACCGTTCACTGAGAACAAGTTGGTGGAGTTGAGGTCGGTAATCGTTCCCGAGGTCGCTCGGAGCGTGCTGGTCACATTCAAGAAACCCTGAGTCGAAGTACCGATGAAAGCGATACCTGCAGAGAGACCACCAGTCGTTGCATTTGAGAAGGTTGCGGTTGAAGCAGAGAGACCGTTCAAGATTGCAACACTCGAAGCATTGAGATACTGAGCGTTAGCCGTACCCGTAACATTGATATTTGAAGAAGTCACACCACCGAAGAAGGTGACCGCCACCGAAGTGGTTGCCCCACGAGCTGTCACCATAGCCAAGGTGTCGGTCGAATACATCGAGAGACAATTGGTGCCATTGGCGAGACAGACGTTCTGACCAGAAACGAGAAGTGATGTTGCTGAGACCGAGCCAATGCTAAGGGTGGCACCGGTGGCATTGGTGAAGACCAATGAGGTGATCGTACCCGTGGTGACATTCGCGATACCAATGGTAGCTGTATCAATATTTGAGGAAGAAGCATTCACCGTTGAAGAGTTGAGCACTGTGACGATCATCGAAGCGCCTGATGCATTTGTGAAGGCGAGATTCGTGGCGGTTACGTTGGTAATACCGGCATTTGTTGCCGTGAAGGTTTGCGTAAAGAAAGCCGTAGCCGTTGCTTGACCGAGGGTTGAAGAGACAGAGTAGAGCTCGCTAAACGATGAGGTCGCACCGCGAAGGTTGGCGAAGAATGCATTGGTACCGGTCGTACTGGTACCAGTGGCGTTGGTCCAAGAGAGACCCGTGATCGAACCGGTAGCAGCCGTTAATCCCCCGCTGATAGCAACGGATGAAGCATTAATCGTTGCGAGGTTA
>CALMET010000044.1 GCA_937863195.1 uncultured bacterium | reverse complement strand
AAAGGGCGAATTTGCCTCCGCTTCTTAACATTTTAGTAGCAAAAGTCAATCGTTCTATTGCCCCGGTCTGTCCTTATATATTAAGGTGGAGGCATTATCTATGCCGAATCCACGCCCAATTCACGAGATGGAGTCTAAATGGCAAGCCAAATGGGCTGCCGAGAAGACCTATAAGACGACTACCGACGCCAACAAAGAGAACTTTTTTGGCTTGGTTGAGTTTCCTTTTCCGTCCGGTGATGGCTTGCACGTGGGGCATACGCGTTCGTATTTTGCGCTTGATGCCTATACCCGTCGTCAGCGCATGTTGGGCAAGAACGTCCTCTTTCCGATGGGTTGGGATGCTTTTGGCTTGCCGACGGAGAATTACGCTATTAAAAACAAGGTAAAACCGCAGGATGCTACGAGAAAAAACATCAGTAATTTTAAGCGCCAATTCCAATCGATGGGTTTTGGTTTTGATTGGGATCGTGAAATCGATACGACGGATCCGAAATACTATAAATGGACGCAATGGCAATTCAAACAATTTTTTGAAAGCTTCTATGACCGCGAACAAAAGCGCGCACGTCCGATTTCTGATTTAGAAATTCCTGCAGAAATTCTCGCCAAGGGCGAAGAGTTTGTTCGCGCGTATGTCGACGGTCATCGCATGGCCTTTAAAGGTTCGTCGACGATTAATTGGTGCGACAAATGTAAAATTGGTTTAGCGAATGAAGAAGCGGTTGGTGGTGTTTGCGAACGTTGTGGTTCGCCCGTTGTCGAAAAAGAAAAATCACAATGGATGATTCGCATCACCGAATACGCCGATCGTCTTTTAGAAGATTTGAATAAGGTGGATTATCTCGATCGCGTCAAAGCACAACAAAAAAATTGGATTGGTAAGAGCGAAGGCGCGCGCATCAAATTCAGAACGAATACGGATGATGTGATTACGGTCTTCACGACGCGTCCTGATACGATTTTTGGTGTGACCTATGTGACCCTTGCTCCTGAACACGAATTGGTTTCATCGTGGTTGAAGGGCGGATTCATTAAGAATCCTGATGAAGTAAAAGCGTATGTTTCTGCGGCTTCGGCGAAGAGTGTAGAAGATCGCCAAGCTGAACAAGAAACGAAGACAGGCGTAAAACTTGAGGGAATCACGGTAACGAATCCAGTGAATAGCGAAGTCGTACCAGTCTTTATTTCAGATTATGTTTTGGCCGGTTATGGCACGGGTGCCGTAATGGCCGTACCAGCGCACGATGATCGTGATTTTGCTTTTGCAAAAACATTTAACTTGCCGATCAAACAAGTTGTCACCGTTGAAGGTGGTGAAGTTGAATTGCCATTCACTGAAGACGGTATCGCGATCAATTCAGATTTCATCAATGAGTTACCAACCTGGAAGGCAAAAGCTGATGTAACGAGCTGGTTGGCTGAATACGGTAAAGGTGAATATGCCGCGACGTTTAGATTGCGTGATTGGGTCTTTTCTCGTCAGCGCTATTGGGGTGAGCCGATGCCGATTATCCACTGCGAACGTTGTGGTTATATTGCGGTACCTGATGAGCAGTTGCCGGTCGTGCTTCCTGAAATCGCTGAATACGAACCAACTGAAGATGGTTCTTCGCCACTCGCGAAGATGGATGAATGGGTAAATGTTTCTTGCTCTTCATGTGGCGGCAAAGCAAAACGTGAAACCGATGTCATGCCTAACTGGGCGGGTTCGAGTTGGTATTTCTTGCGCTACTGCGATCCGCACAATGATGAAGCGTTCGCTTCTCAAGAAGCGATGAAATATTGGATGCCAGTCAATCTCTATAATGGCGGCATGGAGCACACTACGCTTCACCTTCTCTACTCACGCTTCTGGCATAAGTTCTTGTGGGACCTCGGCCATATCCCTAAAGAAGTTGGCCCTGAGCCTTATGCAAAGCGCCGTTCACACGGACTCGTCATGGCCGAAGGCGGGGAGAAGATGTCGAAGTCCAAAGGCAATGTCGTGAATCCGGATGATGTCATCGCAAGTCACGGGGCTGATGTTTTCAAGGTCTATGAATTGTTCATGGGTCCATTCGACCAGGCGGTGCCTTGGGATACCAATGGCATTGAAGGCGTAAAACGTTTCTTGGATAAAATTTGGTCCCTCGTTGAGCTCGGGATGACAAGCGAAGTAAAACCAGCGGACGCAAAGCTTGAAACGCTTTTCAACCAAACGCTCAAAAAGATTGGCGAAGGTATCGATGATCTTCAATTCAATACCTGTGTTTCATCGTTGATGATTCTCGTGAATGGTTTTCAAGATCATGGCGGTATCCCAACGTCGATGAAAAAAGGTTTTGTGGGGATGATTGCGCCATTCATGCCGCATCTCGCCGAAGAGCTTTGGGAAAAGATCGGTGAAAAGGGGAGTGTGCACTTGAGCGCGTGGCCAACCTTCGATGTAGCTAAGCTCGTTGCTGACACGTTTGAACTCGTTGTTCAGGTGAACGGTAAAGTCCGCGCCAAGGCGCCGGCGTCATCGTCTATCACTGAAGAAGAAGCAAAGGCGCTCGCGCTCAGTCAGGTTACTCAATGGTTGGATGGTAAAGAGCCAAAGCAAGTTCTCTACGTGAAAAACAGATTGGTGAGCATTGCGGTATAAATGAAAACAGCGATCGTCGAGTAGACGGTCGCTGTTTTTGTGTAGACGCTAGATCAGGTGATCAGAGCGAGGTGACCGGAGTGAGCTGGAAGGCTTCGAACTCGCGGTTGGGGGTGCAGCTTGAGCCGCTCGTGACTTGGCACCAGCGCGGATGGGCCGCGAAGCTAG
>CALMET010000043.1 GCA_937863195.1 uncultured bacterium | reverse complement strand
GTGCCAGCGCACGTATTACCGGTTATCGCACCTAAGAACAATGTCGTAACCATTCACGATGTTGGATATCATCGCCATCCTGAACTCTACCCGTTAAAGCAGCGTCTTTATCATGAGTGGACGACGCGTGATATCGTGCGACGTTGTTCACGTATTGTTACCGTTTCAGATTTTTCAAAACGTGAAATCATTGAGTTTTACGGAGCAAAGCCCGAGCAGATCACGGTTGCGCCGCTAGCCGTTGCTGATTCTTTGCGACAGGCCACATCTGAAGAGGTGACGGCCTTGCGCACACGTATGGCATTGCCCGCGAGATTTATCTTATTCATCGGTCGAATCGAAGAAAAGAAAAACGTACGTATCTTGGTTGAAGCGTTGGCGATCTATCGCGAGCAAACTAAGGACAACGAATTACAACTCGTACTCGCTGGTCGTGCGGGTTTTGGTATCGAAGCTTTACGCGCTCGTGTGAGTGAGCTCGGTTTAGAGAGTGTGGTGAAAATCACTGGATACCTCGATGAATCCGATAAGGGCGCTCTGCTCACGGCGGCAGAAATATATGTTCAGCCTTCATGGTACGAAGGTTTCGGTATCCCTGTCCTTGAAGCGATGCGTTGTAGTACGCCCGTCATTGCTGCCAATTCAAGTGCCATGCCCGAGGTGGCGGGGGAGGGAAATGCGCTCTTTTTTGATCCGGCATCCGCGAATGATCTTGCTGTGCGTTTGGTTGAATGCTCTTCGCCCGAAGTACGTGAGCGTTTAAGGAAAAACGGCCAAGCAAGAGAAGTTCATTTCTCGTGGAAAAAAACGGCTGAAATGATTTTACCGTTACTCACAAATTGGTAATTATGTTTGATCACATACGCCCTTTGCTAAAAGATAGCGGATTCACGCACCGTGAATGCGAAACCTATTTGTCATTGCTCGCCATCGGTTCTGGTTCGGTGCAAGAGATCTCTGATAAAAGCGGCGTCAGCCGTACAGCAACCTACCCTGCGCTCGAATCACTTATCGAAAAAGGCCTCGCTGCTGAAGAAGAGCGTTCAGGACGCACCGTCTTTTTAGCGCGTTCGCCAGAGCGTCTGCGTGAAAATATGGTGGGTGACCTTGAGATCATGCGCTATCGCATGGAGCGATTGAATGATTCAATGAAAGAGATGATGGCTGCGTTTCACGGTGGCCAAGGCAAACCACGTGTCCAATACTTTGAAGGGATGCACGACATCATGCGTCTACGTGATGAGATTGCCATGAGTCAGGATGCTATTTGGGAATGGTTCGTACTTGATGAAAATCTTGATACGATTTTGGCAGCGGCTAGTGATACACGTGATCGGCAAATGCGCTTACAGCACGGTCGTGTGTTATTGATCGTCCCGAGCGGTCGCACCGTGCCTGATTTTGATGCGAATCGTTTTGAAGTAAGAGTGAATCAGGTTGATCGAGCTCCGTTTTCGGGCGGGTTAGCTATCACGGGCGATAGATCATTTCTGTTTTCGTATGGCAAAGAACCTTCGGTATTGGCCATCGAATCACCGGCTTTGGTCGCGATGATGCGCACCGTCTTTGAAGGGATGTGGGTACATGGCAAGGCGATTAAAAGCCACTTCTAAGTAAATTAATTGGCTAATATTAGCTAAAAAATAAGGGATGATCCATTTTTCTTAGGTCTGAGCTATATCTATAAGGTTGGTTCAGGGGGTTTTTGCGAATAAAGTGTCCGCCTGAATATTGACATTTTTTTATAATCATGATAGGTAAGCGAAGCAATGCGCCCTTCGGGATAAGAACCCGCCAGCGCTTTTGGACCCTCAAAACCAGGTACAACTACACCCGGAACGCGAACCGGTAGAAAAAATCACGATGGAGGATAGATGGATAAGCGAAACATGTTCTGTGCTCATCTCGCCATTGCGGCGGTGGTGGGCATGGCGGCGTTGTCTTGGGTCGGCTGCGCCGATCCTGGCGACGTCTCCGACAGTCATCGACAGGCCCTCACGGGCACCTGCTCGTCGACCGGCAACCAGCCGGGCGACTTCAACCAGTGCCCTGCAACGTGCCCTCCGGGCTACAGCCCCCAGGCCACCCAGTACTGTGACCCCGCCAACAACACGTGGACGGAGTGCACCTGCGTGGCCCCGGTGCAGGCCACACCCGACGCTGGAGTCAATTCCACCGACGGGCGGTACTGCACGATCGGCGGTCCCGGTGGACAACTCGGCTGGCAGTACCAACTGTCGCCGGGCGTCTACACGATTTGCGTCCCCACCGACATCCCGCTCGGCTGCGTCACTTCGAGTGTCGGTTTGCTGGGGGATGCTTGCGTCGAAGGTATCGGAGCCTGTACGCAGGCCGGCGTCTTCGTCTGCGACAAGCCGACGGCGACGGTGTCTTGCAACGCGACGCCCACGGCGCCGCTGGCAGAGACCTGCAACCTCATCGACGACAACTGCAACGGTGTACCCGACGACGGGCTCATCTGTTCGCAGGTGATCTGCTACGTCGATGCGGACGGTGACGGATTCGGAACCGGCCCCGGGGTCGTCGCTAACAATGGCGCGACCTGCGGAGCTGGTCAGGCCACCGTGCCTGGCGACTGCAACGATGCCGTGGCGAGCACCCATCCGGGTGCGACCGAGATCTGCGACCTGCTCACCGCCGTCGACAATGACTGCGATGGACAGATCAACGAAGGTCTCTCGTGTCAGTCCATGGACTGCTACGAAGACGTCGACGATGACGGGTTCGGCTTCGGCCTTCCCGTGACTCGCCTCGGGACCACGTGTCTCGCGGGTGAGTCGGCGGTTGCCAACGACTGTGCTCCCTCGAACGCGGCGGTTCATCCCGGCGCGACCGAGGTCTGCAACCTCATCGACGACAACTGCGATGGGGTGGTCGATGGTGGCAACACCTGTCAGAGCGTGCGCTGTTTTCCCGACACCGATGGTGACGGGTTCGGCTCTGGCGCTGGCGTGGTGCGTCTCGGGACCCTGTGTCTCGTCGGTGAAGTGAAGGTCGGTAACGACTGCAACGACAACAACGACGAGATCTTCCCGGGCGCGACCGAGGTATGCAACTCGTTCGACGACAACTGCGATGGCACCATCGACGACATGCTCGTCTGCATGGCGACCACTTGCTACAACGACGGCGACATGGACGGGTTCGGTGCCGGTACCGGGGTGATCCATCCCAATACCGACGTCTGCCCGTCCGGCACTTCGGCCATCTTCGGCGACTGCAACGACGCGAGCCCCGCGGTATTCCCCGGGGCGACCGAAGTCTGCAACACGATCGACGACGACTGCACGACCCTGGCCGACGACGGCCTCACCTGCAACGGGATCAACTGCTACACCGACACCGATGGCGATGGCCACGGCGCCGGTGCGGCCAACCTGATCACGGGTACGGCGGGGGCTCCGGCCACCTGCCCTGCGGGTCAGGTCGGTCTGAACGACGACTGCAACAACAGCAACGGCAGCATCCATCCGGGTGCCGCCGAAACGTGCAACACGATCGACGACGATTGTGACGGCACGGCTGACGACGGCCTCTCGTGTGCGATCATCTCGTGCTACGCCGACACCGACGGTGACGGCTATGGCGCGGGTGCGGCAACGACCTTGATGGCGACCTCCTGCCCCGCAGGCCAGGTCACCATCGCGGGCGACTGCAACGCGAGCGTGGCCACCATCCACCCCAACGCGGTCGAGATTTGTGGCGATGCCACCGATCAGAACTGCAATGCGGTCGTGGATGACGGTTGCGTCATCACGAGCTGCTTCATCGACGCTGACAACGACGGATTCGGTACCGGTACGGCCCTTCAGGTCTACGGGCTGTGTCCGGCTGGTCGCGTCACCAACGCGTCCGACTGCAACGATGCGAGCGCGGCACAGAACCCCCTTCAGCAGGAGGTCTGTGACATGATCGACAACGACTGCGACGGGCAGCTCAACGAGAACCTGTCGTGCGTCAGCATCACCTGCTACACCGACGGCGATGCCGACGGCTACGGTGTGGGTGCTGGCTACCTCTACAACGCGGCCATGTGTCCGGCCGGGTCTTCGACCGCCAGCGGTGACTGCAACGACACGCAGCCGACCACCCACCCCAATGCGGCCGAGATCTGCGGCGACGCCTTCGACAACGACTGCGACGCCCTCTTCAACGAAGGCTGCGTGACCACCAACTGCTACCTCGACACCGATAACGATGGTTACGGTGCCGGCACGGTCAACGTGGTCTCGGGTGCGGTCTGCCCCGCGGGTCAGGTGTCGAACAACAACGACTGTGGTCCCTCGAACGCGACGGTTCATCCCAACGCGACCGAGCTCTGCATCGATGCGCTCGACAACGACTGCGACGGTCAGCTGAACGAGGGTTGTGCCAGTGGCACGACCACCGTCAGTGCGACGCTGAACAACGTCACCGCCACCCGCGCATTCGTGCTGTCGGGTGTCGATGCCAACGGTGTCGCCTGTCCGGCGCAGCCGATCGTGATCGACGGTTCGACCTCGCCGACTCCGGTTGCGGGTGCGGCCTGTGTGGTGGGCGCGGGTAATACCTCGTTCACCTGCACGGGCGTCCCGACGGGCGTGCCTTGGACCGTTCGCGGGTGCATGTCGGTCAATGGTACGACCTACATGAACCACACCGCCGTAGTCTTCGGTGGAAGCTGCGTCTCGGCTACGGCTGGGTACAGCGACTTCGCCTCGATCACGGCTGGCAACAGCTCGGTGATCAGCGGCACCACCTCGTCCGGCATCTGCCGCAACAGCCCGCTCTAAACAAGCGTCGCTGCTAGGCAAGCGCCACAACTGAACGAAGCCTCTCCGGTACTCTGGGGAGGCTTTTTTCGTTGGTTATTTTTTCTTTGTGCTGGTAACGCGCTTAATAATTCGACTCACGGTTTTAGACGTTTTAGCGCTGCGAAGGATGGTGGTCGTAATGCGTTGTCGGCGAAGGCTTTTTATTTTTGCCGGGTCTTTGGTGAGATAAACAAGGGTGCGTTCGGCATCAAATAAAAACAGGACATTACCAAGTTCGGCGATATCGCCCTTGTCCCATTGTTCACGTGAGGCGCTAATCAAGACACCACCGTGGTGGGCGATGAGGCTTTTCAAAAGCTTCTTACCTTCTCGTTTATTGATATCGCCAAGGGTTTCGAGGATGAGGACCAAGTCATAGGCTTCGTCTTGGTCTAAGGGTTGTTTGCGAATATCCGTGCGTATGGTCTTGCGGTAAACGTCTTGCATCCAACGTGAAGGTTTTTGGGATGATTCAACGCCATCCATAATGATGGCATCATCTACATAACGTTTAATGGATAGCCCGATAAAGCCATCGCCGCAACCGATATCTAAAATTGTGCGCGGCTGTAAGATGGCGACGACGTCGAGGATCTTTGGCAAGAGGTGATACGGGCTCATTTGCATGCAAAAAGCGTATCATGAACGGGTTTTCTATGGTATGCTTTGGCATGATGATAAGCCGTTCATTACAAATGCGCATCGCCTTAAGCCTAGGGCTTTTTGCGGTGCTTTTTTTGCTCGGCTTTGTGATTGGTACGCCTCTTGCGCTGGCGTTTTTAGCTTCATTGGCCGCGTGTACGCTGTTAGCTTGGCGTGAGCCTTACTTAGTATTGTTCGCCTGGGCGCCTGTTTCGATGATGATTGGTTGGGTGGTGAGTTTAGATACCGGTGAGTATCGTATTGGTGAGCAGGTCTTGCATGTCTATGCTGAGATCAATGTCGGTGAATTATTAGCGTTGTCGCTTATTGCTGCGTGGGGTCTGCGACTGCTTTTTTACTGGAAGGGCCGCCGCGACCTAAACTGGAAGCCTTGGTTTCCGCTTTTGGTGCCATTTGGATTGTTGTTTGTTGCTGAATTGGTCTCGATGTTTTCACCGGCATTGCCAAGTAAAATTGAAGTGGTTAAACACGCGATTCGTTATGTAGGGTTTATCTATCTCGTGTGTATTGTTTTGGTAGCAAATTTTGTACGTTCAAAAAAACGGTTAAAGCCTCTATTAGCTATGCTTGGTATCAGCGGCGTGATCTTTGCCATTGGTGGGCTCATTACCATGATTCTTCCGAATGGTCAGTTTGGTTTGGGTCGGGCA
>CALMET010000042.1 GCA_937863195.1 uncultured bacterium | reverse complement strand
CGAGTTTGACGGAGCTTCAGGCAAACCCAGATGCAACCGTCGACCGTTTTTTGGTGAATTACGCCATCAATCCAAAGACGGCATATAGTGATCAGCTTTCACATATGGGCGCACAAGGGATCGCGCAATTCATGCCGACCACCTATACCGGTCTTGCAAAGCGCACCGACCTCGGTCTTATTCAAGATGTGTATAAAGGTACTCGCGACCATGTAAATGTTACCAAGGCGGCCTTTGCTCTCATGGATGCCATGCAGGCTGATCTGCCAACAAGCTTGAATTCCGCTCCGCCAATCCGTCTCGCAGAGGCTATCGCGGGTTCATACAATGGTGGTAGCTATCGTGTGAAGACCCTCATCTCTCGTGATGTTTGGTATGACCAAATTGATGGCGTCTTGGCACGTAGCCAAGTCAAAGAACGTTCGCGTGTCCCAGTTGAAACGCTAGACTATATTAAGAAACTTCGTTTGGTGATGCCTGCGATCAAACGCAAGTCGGCACTCAGCCAGATTTAGACCTGTCATCGCGTGCATTCTCATCCGTTTAGAAGAGTGTCAGATCCTTAACCTTATCTTTTTTCTATGCAAAAACGAATGGTGGTTCCTTTGTTACTCTTAGTTGCTGTCGCTACTTCGGTGGCCGCAGCTCCTGCCACAGAAGCGGCGATCTTTCGCACGACAAAAGGCATTAAGATCACGCGCTTAAAAAAGCCACAAGCTTTTGGCGTCTTGTCGTCAGCAAACGGCGCTCTTGGTAGCGAAGCGGCTATCAGTGCACGCTCATCAGCAATGGTCGGCGGTGGCAATGCAGGCGTAGCTACGCCTGTCGCGCCACCTACAATGAACACGGGTGTCATGGTAGATGAAAAAATGATGATGCCATACCCAGGTCCAGACGGCGAATACACTCAGCTCGAAGTCGACTATAACTGGGCAACCGAGATCCCAACCATCACGGGTTCGGCTGATGTCTATCGCGCGATTCGCACCAAGCCTGATACGTCGCTCACAAAGTCATTGTTAAAGTCTGCTGGTTTGCCGGCGGCTCTCGCTGATAGCATTTCAGAAGTCCAGTCGCTCAACGCGTCATGGAAAGGTAAAAACAGTATTACATGGAGTTTTGACGCCATGAGCAATAGCCTCTCATGGTGGAAGGAAGTCGTTTACCCTCAGGGTGACCAAGGCCAACCTAAACTCGACGAAGCTCGCGCTATTCAAGTCGCTCAAGACTTTGTAAAAGCCAACGGCTTGACCGGCTATGCAACGACCGCTCCTGAGCTTGAAAACGCTCCATGGATCCGCCCAATGCTTGAGCAGACCTCCATGCCTTGCCCAATGGTAAAGATGGACCCAGCTGCTGCTTCGGCACGCGCTGAAGCTGCTCCTGATGCTCCGGCAACAGACAGCTCGATGATTGCTCCATGCTTCTGGTATCCACGCACTGTCAATATCGTCTATCCAGATGTTCGTGACGGCAAACGTGTTACCGATGCTTGGTCTGGTTATCCTCAGCAAGCGCTCACCATCACGGTTTCACTTGATACCTACGAAGTAACCGGTGGCTACGCAAACCTCCCAACCTCGCTCGAAGCGTCATCGTATCCGATGATCGACAAAGGCGCCGTTGAAGAAGCTCTTAAAAAAGGCGGTCGCTCGGCATACTACGGTTGGGGCAAAAAGGGCACGCGTGTTCAGATCCAATACAATAAGTTTGAACAAGTTGTGATGCGCTACGACTCCTGGAAGGACAATAAAAATGAAACCTACTTTGTCCCAGCGTTGCTTGCGACGGGTACGGTAGACGCCGGTGACGGAAATGGTTTGCAGGACTACCGCACCATTGTGCCGCTCATCAAGGCAGAATTTCTTGAAGAGATGCCAAACCCAATCATGTATATGAAGGGTGAAGCAGAGGCTACCGTAGGTGGTGATGCCGTGATCAATATGGTTGCGCCAACACCAGCTTCGACTCCAATGCCAGTAGAAGTAAAATAAGTACAAAACCCAAACACCTTCCCAGAAATGGGAAGGTGTTTTATACTCGCGCCTTCTATGATTACCCGCCAACAAGCCGAAAAGCTCATCGAAGAGCGCATCCCTGGCACCCGCAAAGGTTCTGATGAACCTGCCTATAAACACTCGCTTCGCGTTGCTGAAACCGTTGAGAAGTTTGGCTATGCCGAACCTGTAATTATCAGCGCCATCCTTCATGATGTGGTTGAGGACGGGGGAGTCACCTACGAAGAACTTGAGAAACTCGGATGCACCGAAGAGATCATCGAACTCGTCACCCTCTGCACCCACGATGACATGATCGAAAGCAACGAAGCTCGCTGGATTGATATGATGACTGGCCTCGTTCATGCGTATAACCCAGATGCATGGGCGATTAAAATCGCTGACGCTTGGGACAATATGAAGGGTGCTGAGACCATGAATCCAGACAGTCGTCGTTTCTTTCGTCAGGCAAAAACACCAATGCTCGCTGCTATCTCGCATGAACTTATGAAGGATACCGCGATTTGGAAGGGGTATTGGGAAGATGTGAAAATCTATCGTGATCGTGTATAAGCAAAACCCACCTAAGCAGTGGGTTTTTGATAAATGGCGGTAATCACTCTTGTGGGTGTTCCGTCTTCTTGCGTGCCAAAAGTGAGATGGTGTTGGTTTGGGTGACGAAGCTTAGTGCTATTACTGATCGCTTGATCGCCACCAATCGAGAAGCCGATATGGGTATGCATGGTATCTGGATCATGGTCGCGCGATGGCGCCCAGACGATCACGTCGCCATCCTTAGCTTCTTCGACGATCGTCCAACCAGATGCAAGAAGATCTTTCTCAATGCCTTTTACGGTGAGATGCGGTTGTTTGATATATTGAAAACGAAAGAGTATCCACGAAACAAAATTGCCACACGAGACATCACCGCCCTTGAGCGCATCAAAAAGTTCGCCCTTCTCATCTTCAAGATAGAACTCCTGAAACATTGACGAGCCAAGGCTATTTTTGATCGCAAAAAGATAGCTCGCAAAAACGGCCTTTGGGCTAAGAACAGGCTTTGACACGTCGGTCGAGACCGACGGTGTTTTGAATTGTTCCATATGACGTTATGATACCAGATGCTTCTTAATCGCGTTGAGCGTCTGGGCTTTTTGCTCAGCGAGTGAGCCATGTGCCGGGTCGGACACGAAGCGCGCTTGTTCTTGATTGCCAGTCGGCAAAAAGTCTTTGGTAATTTCGATCGCGCTATACGGTGCATGTGCATGCAAATCGGCCTGCCAAAGGGCGCCACGTTGCTGCAAGAGCAAGATCGCCTTGGTATTTGGGGTGTAAGACAAAAGGTCGTGCAAAAGGCCATCGAGGGCATTGTTGTCGGCTTTGAGTTCTAAGAGATCGGTGTCGGTAATAAATGTCCAAGCGAGGCCGGTTGTGACGTCTTGTTCGAGGCGCGAGAGGGCACGTCCCCACAATTGAAGAGCAGTAACCGAATGTGTACGCCAAAGTGTTTGGACAATCTCTTGGCGACGAGCGCCTTTTTCAAGAAGCGTCGAAGAACGTTCAAGCGTCTTGCCCGAGAGATGCGGAGTGCGAAAGCCTTTCGTTGCCGCAATCATGCCGGCCAAAAGCGCGGTCGCGATATCAGCCGTGATCTGTTGCGGATTCCACGCTTCAAGAAGGGTATAGAGCGATTCACAGGCCGACGAGCGTGTTGGATTCACGATATTCACCGTGCCCCATTGTTCATTGGCAGGGGAGGCGTCGATATTGATCGTGGTGAGTTCGTGCAAGGCGTTAAGCTCATGTTTGAAAACATTCTCAAGGCTATGGCGATCAGGAGCGCCCACGGCGATTACGAGATCATAACGCGCGTCGCCGCTCATAAAGCCCACGTCTTGAGTGCGCCACGCGCCATACTTTGGCACGACGGTAATATCGAGCGCACCATCACGCACATCATAAGAAAGCTCAGAGAGCGGTGTGTCTTTGACATTGAGGGTGATCTTGAGCGAACGCAGCGAACCAAGGCGCGTGCCAATCTCGATGCCAGCAGGCAAGTATGGGGGATACTGCTTTGCCTCAAAATCCGGGATCACGATATCGAACGATTTATTTTGGCGTTTGAGCCAAAGTGCCATACCCAAGACAGCACAAAGCGCATCAACCGATTGAGCTGAGCGGGCGGTGAGAAGCAAGTGCTTTGATCGGCCGATGGCTTCGATCGCTTGCTGTTCGAGAGTGAGGGCCATTAGGGTTCAAACTATAGAGAACGGGGGCCACTGTCAATCAAAAAGCCCATTCACAAAACGGGTTTTCTCCGCTATATTCTGCCGTATTCCTATGTCTGCATTCGAATCGTTCCCGAAGGCCTATCAGGCTGAAGAGGTTGAAGACCGTTTAAACGAGCTTTGGGCCGGTTCTGGATATTATAATCCAGATAACTTGCCTGACCGTAACCAAGGCGGGGAGCCGTATTGCATCGTGATGCCGCCACCAAATCGCACGGGTACCCTTCATATGGGTCATGCGACCATGTTAGCGATTCAAGACACGCTCATTCGCTTTGAGCGCATGCGCGGCAAAAAGACCCTTTGGGTCCCAGGCACCGACCACGCGGCTATCGCCACCCAGGTCAAAGTCGAGCAGCTCCTCATGAAGGAGGGATTTAAGGATCCTCGCAAAGAGCTTGGTCGTGAAAAGTTCTTAGAGCGCGTCATCGCCTTTGCTGACGACTCAGCGAATACTATTCGTACTCAGGTAAAGAAGATGGGTTCTAGTTGTGATTGGTCACGCGAAGCCTATACATTTGATGATGAACGCAATGCGGCGGTGAATCAGATCTTCTTGTCGATGTATGAAGATGGTTTGATCGAACGCGGTTTTCGTATCGTGAATTGGGATCCGCAATTTCAAACCACACTTTCAGATGACGAAGTACAAACCAAAGACGTAAAAGCAAAACTCGTCACGTTCAAATACGATAAAGATTTTCCGATTACGATTTCATCAACGCGTCCTGAAACAAAGTTTGGTGATACGGCTGTGGCCGTTCATCCGAGCGATGAACGCTATGCAGAATACGTTGGTAAAACGCTGTCCGCGACGTTTTGCGGTAAACAAATTGAATTACGCATCATCGCTGACGAAGCGGTTGATCCTGCTTTTGGTACCGGTGCACTCGGCGTGACACCAGCACATTCGCTTATCGATGCCGAGATGGCAACGTGTCATTCATTGCCAACGATTCAAATCATCGACCAAGCCGGTCGCATGATGCAAAACTGTGGTGAAAATTTCGTAGGACTCACCACCGAAGAAGCGCGCGCTAAAGTTATTACAGAATTAGAAGCCGCCGGCCTCGTCGAAAAAATCGACGAAGTTGACCAGGCGTTACCAATCGCTGAGCGCGGCGGCGCGACCGTTGAACAGTTGCCAAGTCTTCAGTGGTTCGTTCGTGTGAACAAAGAATTTACTCTAAAGCGCAATACCCTCAATCAGAAGGTAGGTGAGACCACGACTCTCAAACGTTTGATGCAGGACGCCGTCCGCGGCGGTTCGATCAAGATCGTCCCTGACCGTTTTGAGAAAGTGTACTTTCACTGGATCGATGGCCTGCGTGATTGGTGTATTTCTCGTCAGATCTGGTTCGGGCACCGTATCCCGGTTTGGTATAAGGGCGATGAACAGGTGGCTTCGGTCACTTCGCCAGGCGAGGGCTACGTACAAGATGAGGACAGTCTCGATACCTGGTTCTCTTCAGGTTCTTGGAGTTTTTCAGCGCTCGGTTGGCCAAATGAAGAGAAATGGGCCAAAGAACGTGCCTTCCATCCGACGAATGTTCTTGAGACGGGTCGCGATATCTTGTTCTTCTGGGTCGCTCGCATGGTCTTGATGTCGACCTATGCTATTGGCGAAGTCCCATTTAAAGACGTTTACCTCCACGGTCTCGTCATGGACGACCAAGGTCGCAAGATGTCCAAGTCCTTGGGCAATATTCTTGATCCACTCGAACTCATCCCAAAATACGGCACGGATGCCGTGCGCTTGTCACTTATGATGGGTACGGCTCCTGGCCAAGACACGCGTCTCGCTGAAGCGAAGATTGAAGGCCTTAAGCATCTCGCTA
>CALMET010000041.1 GCA_937863195.1 uncultured bacterium | reverse complement strand
CGGCAAGTAATTCTTTGTACGCATCAAAACCATAGGCGAGTGCAATCGGCAATCCAATTGAGCTCCAGAGTGAATAGCGGCCACCTATCCAGTCCCACATGCCAAAAATACGTTCTTTTGTGACGCCAAAGGATAATGCCCCTTCGGTATTTGCTGTAAGGGCAACGAGGTGAAGTGAAACATCTTTAACGTGTTGTTCGAGCCACGTTTTTACCGTTTGTGCATTGAGTAAGGTTTCTTGGGTGGTAAAGGTTTTTGAAGCGATGATGACGAGAGTTGTTTCTGGATCTAGCTTTTGCAATGTTTCGTGGAGGGCATGACCATCGACATTTGAAACAAAATGCACGCGGATTTTTTGGGATGCAGAAAAGCGTAAAGCGTCTACAATAGCGCGGGGGCCAAGGTCAGATCCGCCGATCCCAAGGTGGATCACGTCTTTAAAGACGCTATTGTGAATACGTTCAACAAAGCTTTGCATCTCAGCCTGCACAGAATGAATCAAATCTTGCACCGGCTGACGATCAACGAGAGGATTGCAATCAGGAGTACGCAAAGCGACGTGTAACACTTGGCGCTGCTCGGTTTCATTAATGTAATCGCCACTGATCATAGCGAGCTTCGCCGCTTTGAGTTGGCATTCATCGGTTAGTTTATCGAGATCTGCTAAGACGGCCGCATCCAATCGTTGAAAACCGAATTCCACCTTTCCATAAGGTGTTGAGATCTGCATCGCCTCAACCGGATTTTTTTCAGCGAGCTGTTTGATGGTGGTTTTTGACAAGCGATCAGCATGCCGTTCAAGCGACTTCCACGAACTTGTTTTTGTTGGATCTTGATGCGGCATGGCCATAGTCCTCCTATTGTACGTTAAGGAGTTTTATTGGCGCAAACGATTTGCGATGGATTTCACAGATTCCGTGCTTTCGCAGGGCTTCTTGATGTTCGGGTGTGCCATAGCCTTTGTGTTTGGCGAAGTTATAGGCCGGATAGAGCTCATGTTGCACATGCATGTAGCGATCACGAGCGACTTTAGCAAGAATAGACGCGGCAGCAATACAGCGCAATTTACCATCACCTTTCACCACGCCTTCGTTCGGTAAATGGTAGTTAGGGATCTTGAATCCGTCTGAAAGAACGAGATCAGGAATCGAGCCAAGTCCTTCAAGCGAGCGTTTCATTGCTAAAAACGAAGCTTCGCGAATATTCAAGGTGTCTATTTCTTCAACGCTTGCCGAAGCGATGCACCAGGCGATCGCTTGCTCTTGAATAAACGGGAAAAGTTTTTCGCGCGTTGCTTCATTAATCTTTTTCGAATCATCCAAGCCAGGCAAACGCACACGCTCAGGCAAAATCACGGCAGCGGCATAAACGGGCCCGGCCCAAGGGCCACGGCCTGCTTCGTCGGTGCCGGCAATCATCACAAAACCGCGCGAACGATAGAGACTGTCTTGCATGCGTGGCATATGCTAAGGTTTTGTCATGAGATTGCTTGGATTAGATTACGGGTCTGCCCGCATTGGCATCGCGCTTGGCGATACCGAGAGCCGCATCGCGAGCCCTTGGCAGGTGCTTGAAAATAGCGGCGATGAAAAGGTTTTTAAGACTTTAGCAGAGCTGTTAAAGCGCGAACAGGCGCAAGGTTTTGTCGTTGGCGTACCGCGCATGCTCGCAGATACATCGATTCAAACGGCACAAGCAGCAGAAATCCGTGCGTTTATTGGACGGATGAAAGAGCAGGGCTGGGTTGTTTTTGAACAGGACGAAACCTGGTCCACCAAAACAGCGGCCAATCAACAAAAAGAACGCGGGCAAAAGGGTAAGCGTGACGATTTGGCGGCAACGGTGATTTTGCAGAGTTATTTGGATCGCTTCTAATTTGTATGCCCTCGTATTTGCGCGAGACGGTTTTCGTCTTGAATGTCGAACCGTATCGTGAACACGATGCGTGGATTACCGCGTACGGCAAAAATACGGGCAAGATTCATGCCATTGCACGCGGCGTCAGAAAAATCGGTGCAAAACAGATCGGCCACCTCGAACCGCTTTCATTTGCCGAAGTCATGCTTGCGAAAGGCAAAGCGTATGATCATATCGCTGTCGCGCGTGCACTCGGACCTGTTTTAAAGAGTCGCAATCGCTTAGGGGCGCTCGTCGTGTTAAAAGCGTTTTCAGAAGCCGTTGATCGTCTCACACAACCAGGTGCTGCTGATCCTTCAATCTTTTCGTTTATCGCTGAAGTCGTGAGAACCTGGGAGGGGATTGAGCAAGAGCCCTCAGCTCAGCGCGGACAATACGCGTTGATGGCGGCGATATTGCGTTTGCTAGATTTACTCGGTATCGCGCCACCGATGGACGAATGTGTCTTATGCCGTGCGACCTTGCGTGAAGATGCGTGGATGATGCCGCGCCAAGGTTCGCTTGCCTGCAGTTCCTGCATCCGCGCCAGACGCTCGGAGTTCTCAACAGCTTATCTTATCACCGCAGATACGCGACGGGTGTTGGCATGGAGCGCGAATGCGTCCTACCAACAAGCGCTCTCGGTGCGCGTACAAACGGGTGTTTTGAACCAGGTTTGTGAGGTGATTCAAGACTGTCTTCACCATGCCCCAATGCAGGGGACATTCAGAGGGCACGAGTATTTGAGCGTGCTTAGTTGACGTTGTATTTCAATACTGATTGAATGCTTTTGGTTGGTTCTTTAGCAACACGTTTGAATGAGGTGTCCATGCGAAGTTCCGTTAGTGTCCGTGCTCCGCAGGCTATTGGGTCGCGAGTACACACAAAGCTACGTAATCACGCTGGCTTGCGTCTGATTCAAGGGGGTCAGTCAATCGAATACGAGTTTCAGCAGGCGCTGAGGCTCTATGTCTACTTTCTCAACCTGCTTAAGAAGCGGGGAGGCGCTGAGAAAGCCGAGGCCGAGACTTCACCTACAGAAGAGACAGCTCCAGAGATCTACCCTGATCTGGAGACAGAGAATCTAACGAAGGCGAGTGACTGGGCTCGCTGGGAGCGGATTCGCACGAATCGCCGATGGGCTCAGCGTGCGTCGATGTCGCCTCAATCGGTCGAAGCCTTCAATCAGCAGGTCGCGACCTTGCAGGCGGCGGACAATGACCTCTTTAGCGAAAAGGCCGCGCGCGCCTATGAGCGTATGCGCGTGTCTGACAAAGCGCTGGGAGGATTCGTCCGCCACTACTTCGGACATGGCAAGAACATCAAGAAGTTCTGCGAATGGATGTCTGAATCGCCGATCTTTCGCGCTCGTATCTTGCGGGCTCGGTACGGTGTCTCGCGGTTCAACGATCTGCCGAGTATAGCCGACAAGCGGGCCGTGCGTGCTGAGATGAGAAATGTTCTCACTTCGATGCTGCGTGCATTGGCGGCGATACGGGTCTCTGCAGCGCACCGCGACAAGACCAAGAATGAACATGGCGAAGTCATAATCGTGAACGAATCGACGCGCGAACGTTTTTGCGCCGTTGTCGATCTCGATATGGACATCGTCCTCGCCTTCTATCCAGCGAGTGAGATGAACGGCCGGCGTCACAAGGCTCCTCGGCAGCTCGACCATCGACTGCAACGCTACCACTGATCTGACAATCTGAATGCGGATATTATCCACGGCAAACGCTTGGGGTGATATCCGCATTTATGTTACCCTGAGCGCATTATGGCCAATCCAAAAAAACCACTTAACCTAATCGAAATCTTTATCGGTGTCGGTCTCATTGCTTTTATTGCTTTTATGGTGATCCCGCCGATGGCGGTTCGTGTTGCGACGGGTGAAGTCCAACGCTATAAAGAATGCCAGGTCGCTGCCCGCAAAGACTGTGACCCTTCGATGATTTGGCGCATCTATGATATTGCGCTTATTCAATCTGGCGCGCTCAATTTGACGAGCGGGGCCTATCAACAAGAGGTTCAGGGTATGGTCGGTAGCGGCCGTGCCAAAACACCGCTACGCACCTCAGACAAAGCTGCCTTGATCGAGAAATCCGAGCTCGTTGGTTTGAATCCGGGGACGGACGGCTTCTATCGTCCAAAAGGCGCTGAGAACTTAACGGTAAAGGCCACGATCACGGGGAGTCCGAGCGATGTGACAGTTTATCTCGTCCCAAAAGGCGTTGAAACGGCTGGTATCCCAGAAAAAGCCAGTGCAATGAAGGCTGAAGGCACGAATTATACGGCGTCGGTGCTTATTCCTAATGGCTATATCGGCGAACTTGAGATTCGTGCAACCGGCCCAGGGACTGAGCAAAGTCAGTTGTATTTTGATATTGCGGCTGAATAGGTTCATTTATTGATTTCATTTTGTAACTTCGCTAAGCTACGAGCCTATGAACAGGACGATGATTTTGTCGATTTCCGACATGGTTGGGCAAGAGGTTGAGCTTTTTGGTTGGGTGGACACCCGCCGCGACATGGGCAAGATTTCGTTTATCGATTTGCGTGACCGCTCGGCGATTGCGCAGGTGGTTTTGGTGCCTTCAGAATTGGACGAAGCGTCGCAAGCTCTCTTGAAAGATTTGCGTGCAGAGTTTTGCTTGTCGATTAAAGGTATTGTGAATGCTAGAGGCGCAAAACAGGTGAATCCAAACATGCCAACGGGCTCCGTTGAAGTTTTGGCAAAGTCGGTTACCGTGTTGAATGAAGCAAAGACGCCTCCATTCGCTCTTGATAATACCGCTGGTATTAACGAAGAAGTGCGTTTGAAATATCGCTATCTTGATTTGCGCAGTCAGCGCATGTTGAAGAACTTGATTTTGCGCGATAAAGTAACAAGCTTCTTTCGTGATTTCTTACACAATGAAGGTTTTATTGAAGTTGAAACGCCTTGCTTGACCAAAGGCACGCCTGAAGGCTCACGTGAATTTCTTGTACCATCACGTTTGCATGAAGGTCAGTTTTACGTTCTTCCACAGTCACCACAGCAGTTTAAGCAGCTCTTGATGGTATCTGGTGTTGAGAAATATTTCCAAATTGCTCGTTGTTTCCGTGACGAAGACCAGCGTGGTGATCGTCAGCCTGAGTTCACTCAGCTCGATCTTGAGATGTCTTTTGTAAACCAAGAAGACGTTCTTGATATCTCTGAACGGATGATGATCGAAATGATCAAAAAGATAGCTCCAGAAAAAACGATCACGCAGACGCCATTTCCACGCATTACTTACGCTGAATCGATGGCGAAATACGGTAACGATAAGCCGGACATGCGCGTGAACAAAGAAGATCCAAATGAGCTTGCCTTTTGCTGGGTTGTCGACTTCCCAATGTTTGAAGAGGATGGTCAAGGCGGACTCCAGACAGCGCATCACCCGTTCTGCATGCCGCATCCAGAAGATATCGCCTTGCTTGATTCAGAGCCGCTTAAAGTCCGTGCCAATTCGTATGACATGGTACTCAATGGTTATGAACTTTCATCCGGATCTATTCGTATTCATCAACGTGAATTACAGAATAAGATTTTTGAACTATTAGGCTTATCAGCTGAACAAATTGAACTCCGTTTCGGACATATTCTCGAAGCCTTTGAGTATGGTTGCCCTCCACATGGTGGCATGGCTCCTGGCATCGATCGCGTTGTGATGATCTTGGCTAATGAACCTAATATTCGCGAAGTCATCGCTTTCCCAAAGACAGGCGACGCACGCGATCTCTTAATGGGTGCGCCTAGTGCCATCGAAGAAAAGCGCCTCACTGAAGCGCATATCGAGATCCTTCCGACCAAAAAATAACCCATGAGTTACGCCGTTGCCCTCGACCAATTCGAAGGACCGCTAGATCTTCTCTTGCAGCTTGTCGAAAGCGAGAAGCTTGCGATTACCGAGATTTCGCTCGTGAAGGTAACGGAACCGTTTCTTCAATATGTCCGCGACCATCAGGGGCTTATCGCCCCTGAAGAGCTCGCGGACTTTTTGGTTATTGCCGCGAAGCTGCTCTACCTTAAGTCAAAAATGATGCTACCAGACCTTCATGATCCTGAACTTGAAGAAGGCCCTGATCTTGCAACACAGCTCAGGCTCTATAAAGCCTTTGCTGAAGCATCCGGCAAGTTGGCTGAGCGCTGGAACGAGGCTAAGACACTCTATGGGCGCCAATTTCGTGCCAAAGCAGCAGCACCGGCATTTAATCCGCCAAGTGACGTCGACGGTGCTTTATTGAGAGAGTTCTATCTGAAAGCATTAAAACGTCTTGAGCCGGTGATCTCCTTGCCAAAAGCTGCCATTGAGCGAGTGATGACGATTGAAGAAAAGATTGAGATGTTGAAAACAAAAGTCCGTTCGATGTTGAAGGTGAGTTTTCAGCGCTTTATGGCTGACTCGCATGATCGACATGAAATGGTCGTTGCCTTTTTAGCCCTCCTCGAACTCATCAAACAAAAAGAAGTCACCTACGAACAAGAGGGATTATTTGCTGAAATCACTCTCAAGTCGGTATCATCCTAACCTATGACCATCAACGCCCTCCTCGAAGCCGCGCTCTATGCCGCCGGTCAAAGCGTCAGCATCCGCAAGCTGGCACAGGTTTTGGCATTGGATGAGGACGCTGTTTCGCAAGGTCTCAAATCCCTTCAAACCGAATTAGCGGAGAATGAGAGGGGACTTGCTCTTATGATCGATAGCAAGAATGCTGAACTTGTGACGAATCCTGAAGCGGCTGAAGCCGTGCGCGCCTTGCTCGACATTGAGTCCCAAGGGGAGCTTTCAAAAGCCTCCATGGAGGCGCTGGCGATTATTGCTTATCGTGGCCCCATGACACGTCCTGAACTTGAGCAGATCCGCGGTATTCAGTCCTCAACCATTTTGCGCATACTCTCAATGCGTGGCCTGATCGAAGCAAAAGAAGAAATGCGTTTAGGGCAACCGATCTATGCTGTCACGCCTGAATTTTTTAAACATATTGGCTTCACAAGTGCTGAGCAGTTGCCTGATTACGAGCAATTACGAAATCACGTATCCGTTGAAACAGTTTTGCAAGAATTAGAACCAATGGTCACTCAACCGCCCCTTTCATCCACTCCTGAATCCTCATCCTAACCGACATGACTGCTGAAACATTGTTATTTCTCGTAGGTTCACTTGCTTTTACGACCGTCCAATCACAATCACCAGAAATGGTGACAGCGCGTTTGCCGATCGCGAAGTATGTTTCAGCAACCTCTAATGCGCCAATAAAAAAACGCGTTGAGTCTATCGGCGTTGATGTCACGGCAAAGAGTGCAGTGGTCATTGATTTAGCCAGCGGTGAAGTGCTGTTTTCAAAAGACTCAGACACGGCCTATCCGATTGCTAGCTTGACCAAGCTTATCTCCGTCTCGACGTTGCTTGATCAAAAGCTTGATTTGGATGAAAAAATTGCCATTACCAAAGCAGATGCTGGGTATGCAAGAGCGATCTTTTTTCAAGGAGAGACATTTACTCGACGCGAGTTAATTAAGGCGATGTTGGTTGGGTCTTCAAATGAAGCGGCAAATGCGCTCGCTCGCACATCGCCAGGTGGTTATGACGCGTTTATCGCAAAAATGCGTGTGAAGGCTCGTGATATGGGCATGCGCCGCGCGGAGTTTTATGATGCAGCTGGTTTAGATCCGCGTAATAAAGCTACCGCTCAAGACATTGCTTTTGCGCTTAAAGCAGCGATGAATTATCCAGAGGTACGTGAAGTGATGGGGATGCAATCCGTCGATCTCAAGAATACGATAGGCCCAAAGCCTTACCGCGTTACGGCGACAAATTTACTACTCACTTCTGAATTGAATAAAGGTGAGTATAAAATCATCGCCGCAAAAACGGGTACTTTGCCAGAATCAGGCTTCTGTTTCGCTCAGGCGACAAAAGAAGGTGAAAAGACCGTGATCTCGGTGGTTCTTGGTTCAGATACCCATTACTCGCGTTTTCAAGACGTCAAAGCGATGACCTATTGGGCCTTTGGTGCCTATGAATGGCCAAAACAAACCGTAAGAAAGATGTAAGCTTAGATCTTGCCAGATACCAAGAAAATGGTTAGTATCTGGCACAAGTTCAAAAGGCGGCAGTGGCGGGGCCACGTCGTTCGCGAACGACGTGGCGGGGTAGCTCAGTTGGTTAGAGCACAGGATTCATAACCCTGAGGCCATGGGTTCAA
>CALMET010000040.1 GCA_937863195.1 uncultured bacterium | reverse complement strand
AATGGTCCGACGGGCGTGGTAAAACTCTATTTCGACGCCGCACGTGCCAGTTTCAAAAATATCGCCAAAGATCAATTCATGGGCGGCGCTCCACAAGGTGGCCAACAAGGCCCATCTGATTCAAACCCGCACCAACCGTCGAATCCGATGGTCGGCTCTGGTGTTCCGTTCTAAAACCCTTTACCCTACAACCCTATGTTCAACAAATTGAAACAAATCAACGACCTTCGCTCTAAAGCCAAGACCCTTCAGGACGCCCTCAGTAAAGAATTCGTCACCGGCACTTCGGGTTGGGGCGATAAGGTAAAGATCACCATCAACGGCACCCAAGAAGTCACCTCGGTCGAAGTTGATCCTTCAGCCATGGAAGACCGCGAGAAGCTCCAGAACTACATCAAGGACGCTGCTAACGACGCCATGAAGAACCTCCAGAAGACTATGGCCACCAAGTTGAAAGACATGGGCGGTATGGATCTCGCCAATGAACTTGGCGACCTCATGAAACAGTAATCAATGTCACTTCCTGAGCCATTACGGCAGGCCGCAGCCGCCTTCGACAGCCTCCCCGGCGTTGGTCCGAGGGCGGCTTTGCGTTATGCCTATTGGCTCGTGAACCAACCAAAAAACGTCGTCGACCAATTCTCGCGCGCGCTCACCCAGCTCGCCGAGCGCATGCATCTCTGTGATACGTGTGGAATGTGGTCCGAATCCTCCCCTTGCACCATCTGCTCGGATTCTCGCCGTAACCAAGAGATCCTCTGCGTCATCGCCACAAGCCCAGACATCCGCGTCATCGAAGACGCCGGCATCTTTAAAGGACGCTATCTCGTGCTCGGCGGCACCATCGACCCTATCGAAGGCCGTACACCAGAAACGCTCAATATCGCCAAACTCATCAATCGCCTCTCTCACCCGGATTCGCCAATCAAAGAAGTCATTCTGGCCCTCGATGCCAATATCCCGGGCGACGTAACCGCCATGTATTTGAAAAAACACCTAGGCAAAATGAACGTACGTGTTACGCGA
The DNA here is from genome assembly GCA_937863195.1 of uncultured bacterium. Next base: position 1,229 of record CALMET010000040.1, on the reverse strand, counting down.
CTTGCTCGTGGTTTGCCTACGGGCGCGGCGCTTGAGTATGCGGATGCGCATACGCTGAATGACGCGTTTCAACATCGAAGTGAGTCGTAAACTTTACCCTCCCTGCGCTTCGCTGGGGTGTCCCTTTCCACTTCGTGGACAGGGAGGATTAAGTCAGCCTTATGGGCAGGTTTTTTTGTTTACCACTTCTCTACTCTAGGCTTAATCTCAAGATACTCATCAATACGCCTCTTGGTTGCCGGTGAAATATCCGTAGGTAATTGATCAAAAGCAAAAAACATCGCTTCTTTCACCTCTCCCTTACTCCTTGGCTCAAAAGCCGCCGTCTTCGCCTCAAAAAGCACAATATGATCATTCTTATATTCACCGAAGTTCGAATGCGTGGCTAAGAGATTCAAAGAACCATCAAAAACAAAACCCACCTCTTCATTGAGCTCACGGCGCACCACGTCTTGCAGCGTTTCACCACGCCCAACTCCCCCGCCGGGTAAATACCAATCTTTCAGGTACGAATGCTTCACAAGCAAGACACTCTGCCCATCCGTAACGATGGCACGAGCACCGATGGTAATCGGGCGGCGAATCCACCAATAGAGGCGACGGAGAGCATTGGCGAGCTTGTACATGAACAAAGGCTAGCATGCAAAACTACAATAACAAATCCCACCATATGGTGGGATTTGTTATTATTCAGTAATAGTTTGAAGAATAGCTTCCATGTCAGAATCCTTGGTCAACCAAATGCTTGCCAGATAACCGCCTGCTTTTGTCGTGATGATGTACTTTTTATCTGGACAACCGGCACCATCGCAAGGGTCCTCGAACTCTACGACGAGTGGATTGTTTGTTTTGATGATTTTTTGCTTAGAATCACCCGTTGAATCGAGCAGTATCGTCTCGTTATCAAGCTTTTCAATTCTCATTTCGGCGCCAGAAACAAACTGGCCTGCGGTCGGCTTTGCCGGACCGCCACTCGAAAGAAATAACCGGCCTTTTTGGCTCGTAACAATGAGGCCTTTTCTACCTGATCCATCAAGATCATTCATTGCTACGACAAAATAGTCCTCTGGGTATTTAAAGCTGAAATCCCATTTATAGTCTTTATACTCAACAACACCCGCATCACAATCCCCTTTGCAGGGAGCGCCTGCTTCCGTTGTTGCGGTGGTAGACGTTGTTTTTACAGGTTCTTGCTGTACGTTTTTTTCAACGACCATGAGGCGATTGGC
>CALMET010000039.1 GCA_937863195.1 uncultured bacterium | reverse complement strand
TTTGTTGGTGGTACGCTTGGTAATGCGTATGATCGCATGGCTTTTGGTTATGTGAGAGATTGGATCGCTATCTACAGGTCAATCTTTAATCTGGCAGATGTCTTTATCTTGGTTGGACTCGGAGTACTGCTTACTAAATGGCCCCGTCATACAGGCCCTACCCCCGGCCAACTTCGCTAGGTGCTCGTTAGCCGACCCCTTCCCAAGTTTGGGAAGGGGTTTTGTGTTTGACAAATGTTTTTGAAAAGTGAACGGAGTAGAGATATGAAAACAAGAATCTATAGCTGACCACAGTATAAAGAGCGGAGGAGAGAGTTGAGACGACAGATGACACCCGCAGAGGTTGTGCTTTGGGAAAATCTTCGAGGTTCACAAATGGGTTGCAGAATTCGTAGACAGCACGGTATTGGTCATTATATCGTTGATTTCTACTGTGCTTCGGCAAGGCTTGTTATTGAGCTGGATGGTGCGTCGCACGAATCAGATACGGGGATAGGTTATGACGAAGCAAGAGATTCGTATCTAAGAAGCTTTGGACATCGTATTCTTCGATTTACTAATCAACAGATAATGAAGAACTTGACCGAAGTATTATTTGAAATAAAACTCACCATCCAAAAAACCCCTTCCCAAACTTGGGAAGGGGTCGCCTGACGTAGCAAAGCGTAGTCAGGCGGGGGTAGGGCCTCTTACTTTTTGCGAAGCGGCTTGCTATCGCGGTCACTTGGTTTGTATTCAGGATCGAGGCGCTTCATCGAGAGGTTGATACGGCCTTTATCATCGATTTCATACGCGACAACACGGACTTTGTCACCGATATTGACGACATCGGTTGGTTTTTCGACGCGGGTGAGTTTCATTTCTGAAACGTGGACGAGTCCATCAACCTTTGGCGCAATGTTCACGAAGGCACCGAAGTCCATCATGCGGACGACCGTCCCTTCAAAGATTTCGCCGACTTCGATTTCGCGGGTCATGGATTTAATGAAGTTTACGGCGCCAGCCATGTTCTCGGCATTGTTCGAGGTCACCGAGACGGTTCCGTCGTCGGCAATGTCGATTTCAACTTTATAGGTCGCAATAATTTCGTTGATCATTTTGCCACCTGGGCCAATGACTTCACGAATCTTGTCTGGATGGATCTTGAAGGCTTCGATACGCGGCGCGAATGGTGAAAGCTCAGCACGTACTTCAGGGATTACTTCGAGCATGGCTTTAAGGATGTGAAGGCGGGCATCGCGAGCGCGAGCGATGGTTTCTTCGACGACCTCCCAAGGGATGCCTTGGGTTTTGGTGTCCATTTGAACAGCGGTGATGCCGTTTTTGGTACCGGCGATTTTGAAATCCATGCCGCCTGCGCCGTCTTCAAGATCTTGAAGATCGGTGATGACTTGAAAGCGGTTATTCTTTTCGTCCGAGGCAACACCCATTGCGATACCGGCGACGGGTTCTTTGATTGGTACACCTGCGTCCATCAAAGCGAGAGTTGAACCACAAGTTGCACCCATTGAGCTTGAACCGTTTGAGCCGAGCACTTCAGAAACCACGCGGATGGTGTAAGGGAAATCTTCTTTGCTTGGGAGCACATCGAGAAGAGCACGTTCAGCGAGGGCGCCATGGCCGATTTCACGACGACCAGGACCACGATTTGATTTGGCTTCACCTACGGAGTAGCCAGGGAAATTGTAATGGTGGAAGTAGCGTTTCGTCGTTTGAAACTCCATGGTGTCGAGCGTTTGTTCCATGCCAGGCGAACCAAGAGTGACGGCGGTGAGAACCTGGGTTGAGCCGCGTTCAAAGAGGCCAGAGCCATGCGTGCGAGGGATAAAGCCAACAACAGCTCCCAGCGCGCGTACTTCGTGGAGTCCGCGACCATCGGCGCGGCGCTTTTCGTCCAAGATCAGTTTGGTGATTTCAGAGTCGACGAAGCTATCAAGAACGCCTTCGGCTTTTTTCAAATCATCTTTACCGATGCCGATCGTGGCAAGATTTTCAGCGAGTTCTTTTTTGAGACGGCTTACCGCAGATTTGCGATCGGCTTTTGTCTTCAATGGTTCTGCAAAAAGAACGCCGCGCTTCGTCGACAAGAAAGCGAGAGCTTTATCAGCGATCTCTTGGCGCTTAGCGCGCTTCTCAGCGTCTTCAGCGTCTTTTGGTGCCGTAGGGTCAAGTTTGGTTTTACCCGTCGCCGTACGAACTTGATTGATAAGATCGATAACTGGTGAGAGATGTTCGTGAGCGAGCTTCATCGCGGCGAGCATGTCTGCGTCGGTTAACTGTGCAGCGCCAGCTTCAACCATCAATGTTTTGTCGGCAGTACCGGCAACAACGAGATCGAGATCGCCAATAAGCGTTTCTTCATAAGTCGGCATCACGATGAACTTGCCTTCGCGGCGGCCAATGCGAATCGCGGCAATCGGACCACTCCAAGGGATATCAGAAATCGCGAGCGCGCATGAAGCACCGATTAAGCCAGGGATATCTGCATCATTGATTTGATCATGCGAGAAAACCGTCGCGACAACAGCGACCTCATTGCGGAGCGTATCCGAAAAGAGAGGGCGAATGGCGCGGTCGATGAGGCGTCCAGAGAGAACGGCTTCGTCGGTTGGGCGACCTTCGCGCTTGATGAAGCGTGAGCCTTTGATACGACCAGCGGCATACAAACGCTCTTCAAAATCCACCATGAGGGGAAAGTAGTCAGCATCTTCTTTAGCATTGCCCAATGTAGCGGTAACAAGCACGACGGTGTCGCCGTATTGAACAGTACACGAGCCATTGGCTTGCTGAGCGAGCTGACCGACCGAGATCGTCAAATCACGCCCGGCCCAATTGATCGAAAAGGATTTTGAGGGGTTGAGGGAGGACATAGTTTTTAGGACGTTCATCCCGAGACGGAAGCGGCTAAGGGGCCGGTCGGCGTCTGAGGACGAACAATAGAGAGAGTAAAGGAAACCAGGGTAAAACGCAAAAAGACAGGTAACGAAAAAAGCGGCTTAGCGCCGGGTGCCTTTTCGAACATTGCTGCGGCTAACGCCTTGCGCTGTTCTCAAAGTCACCCGACGCTTTCCGCTTTTTATCTATTATTTCTTTTTTGGTTGAGGTTTTTGTTTTTGTTCAGCTTGAGCCGGCT
>CALMET010000038.1 GCA_937863195.1 uncultured bacterium | reverse complement strand
GATTGACAGGTATAGATCGGGGCGAAGTGGACAGTTCTTTGCATATCTCAATCGCACGAGCGAGCGCGTATTCAGGAGCTTGCGTCGAAAGACCTTTTTCAAAAAGCTTTTGCGAGTCGCTATACACATTCAATTTACGTGCACTGCGGCGCGTGAAAACCGGGTCAAAGGTGGCAGCTTCAAAAATCACACTCGTCGTGTCCGTGGTGATCGCAGAATGCTCACCACCCATGATGCCAGCGATGCAGTGTGGTTTTTCATCGTCCGCGATGACGAGGTTAGCTTCGCTTAATTCATAGGTGACACCATCGAGAGCCGCCATCTTCTCGCCTGCTTTGGCTTTGCGAACGTGAAGCGTGTGGCCTACGAGTTTTGCGGCATCAAACGCATGCATCGGTTGGCCGAGTTCAAGACGAATCAAATTCGTAATATCAACAACATTATTATGTGGACGTACGCCGGCGCCAAGCAGAAGACGCTTAATCCACCATGGGGAGTTCGTGACCTTCACGCCGTCCATGCGCACCGCCATATAACGCGGAGCAAGATCTTTTTCTTCAACCTTCACCTCAAGTTTTTCACAAACTTTGATTTTTGTTGGGAGTTTTGGCACTTTCCAAGTGAAGTCCGCGCCCAAAATGGCAGCGGATTCACGAGCCATGCCGACCATTCCCATTGCATCAGGGCGATTGGTGGTGACTTCGATGTCCATCACGGTGTCATCGCTTAAGCCGAGTGCATCAGCAAGTGGCGTACCAAGACCGACCTTCAATTCAGGAATCTCTTTACCCAAATCTAAAATCTCACCATCAAGACCAGGGAATGCTTCGAACAAACCAATTTCATTCGATGCACAAATCATACCTTCACTCTTCACGCCGCGGATTTCTGCGGGCTGCAAGATGATCGGCTCCCCTTCTCCGTGCCATTTGACGCTCGCGCCAACTAACGCCACAGCCACATGCTGGCCTTCGGCGATATTGGTACCACCGCAAACAATAGTAAGTTCGCGTCCACCAATATCAACAATTGGCAAACGTAGCTTTTGCGCAGACGGATGCGCTTCGATGCGCAAGATTTTACCTACGACAATATTCTCAAGATCTTTACCTTGAGGGATAAGTTGCTCGACGCCAGGACCAGAAAGCGAAACACGTTCGGCAAATTCTTCAGCCGTCGTTTTGCCAAGGTCAACGTATTCACGCAACCAGCGATAAGAAGTGAGGAGGTTCATACTAGAATTGTCCCAAGAAACGAATGTCGTTTTTGTAGAGGGTGCGGATGTCGTCGAGGTTTAGGCCTTCTTTCATCATATAGGTGCGCTCAATACCCCAACCAAAGGCGAGACCCGAGTATTCGTCAGGATCAATACCTGCAGCCTTCAAAACATTTGGATGCAGCATGCCGGCGCCGCCGAGTTCGAGCCAACCGTGTTTACAAATACGACATTTACTTTCGTCTTTGAGTTTGCCGGTCCCGTTACAAACAGCGCAGGAGATATCAATTTCAAATGACGGTTCGGTAAATCTAAAGTGATATGGGCGATAACGCGTCTTGCGCTCAGGGCCAAAGAATTCGTGAATGAAGTAGTCAAAGAGACCGCGCAAGTGCGTGATCGAGACATTCTTGTCCACAAAAACACCATCAAATTGGTGAAACATCGACAAATGACGGACGCTGCTTTGGCGACGATACGTTTTAGCGATGTTGATGGCACGAATCGGTAATTGCTTTTCATTCAAAATGCGCGCGGTGCCACTGGTGGCATGCGGGGTCAAAAGCATTTTGCCAAATTGTGGATGCACGGGCGCATCCATAAAAAAGGTCTCCCATTCATCGCGAGCAGGGTGATCTTTTGGCATGTTCAAACGTTCGAACGCAAAATCATCCCATTCAACTTCTGGGTAGCGCACGCGCGTGAAGCCGGCTTTGGTGAAGATCTGTTCGATTTCATCCATGGCTTGGTTCATGACGTGAACGTGGCCTTGGGCAGGCATGATGCCTGGTTCGGTGATGTCTTCGGCCTCTGAAGCGAGGCTGGCGTTCAAGGCTTCGCGTTTGAGACGTGACTCAACTTCGCTAAAGAGTCCTTCAAGTTCGATCTTGATGTCATTTGCCGCAGCACCAAGAGCCGGACGCTCTTCGGCGGTGGCTTCGGCCATCTTTTTCATGAGCTCGGCGAGTTGGCCTTTGCGTCCTAAAAAGTTGGTGCGCGCTTCTTCGAGAGACTCGAGGGTTGAGATCATCGGCACGAGTCCTCGCGCTTCTTTGGCAAGAATGCGCAGTGCTTCATCGATATACATAGAGTTGTGCCATTTATATACCAAAGACGCCTAATAATCCATGCCAGATCGAAGAACCGTGTTTTCTCAGGTCTTGAAGGGTGACGAGCAAGATCAAAACAAGTAATACAATAAAACCTACTTGGTGAATCGCCGCTTCTACACGCGGATCATGCTTCTTGCGACGGAGTCCTTCAAAGATGACAAACAGGGCTCGTCCGCCATCAAGGGCTGGGATCGGCAAGAAGTTAATGACGGCCAAATTAAGCGAGAGGATGGCGGTAAACTGCATAATCGCCCAAAAGCCACGTTCAGATACCTGGCCTGTGATAATCGCGATACCGACCGGCCCAGAGACATCAGCGGCTTGGCCTCCGCCTGAGAAAAGATCGCTAATCAGTTGACCAAAGCCTGCCACAATCGCACCGGCATACGACGTCGCTGTCACAAA
>CALMET010000037.1 GCA_937863195.1 uncultured bacterium | reverse complement strand
CGCCTTTAAGAATTGGGATTTTGAAAATGAGTCCGAGTTGGATATTTTGAAACGTGAAATCCCCGAAGTGCCAGAATCCATGCTTAAGGCAAAGCGTATTTCAGCCGGTTGGTTGATTGATCAGGCGGGCATGCTCGGCGCTTCATTAGGCGATGTCGCGGTCAGTCAAAAGCACGGTAACTTCATGGTAAACAAAGGCAAAGCAAAGGCCGCTGATGTGATCGCACTCATTTCACGTGTGAAAATGAAGGTCAGAGATACCTTTGGGATCGAGCTTGAAGAAGAAGTGCAGCTGATCGGATTCTGAACTTATCCCTCCCCTCGACTTCGCTTGCGCTACGCTCGGGGTTTCCCTTTTCAGGTGTGAAAAGGGAGTTAAGGATTGACAATCTTTTTTGTTCGGGGAACGGAGTAGGGAATGCAAATCAATGAACCGAGAATTTATCATAGCTCAAGTCATGAGCATCTAAGAGATAAGCTAAGAAAAAATCCCACCAAGGCCGAAGAAAAGCTCTGGATTTATTTGAAAGGTAAAAAACTCGGAGCACGTTTTAGACGGCAAGTCAGCATCGGTCGTTATATCGTGGATTTTTATTCAGCTCACCCTAAGTTGGTTATAGAGGTAGATGGTCTTATTCATACTAGACCTAATCGCGCCGCTTCTGACGAAATCAGAAGCGAATTCCTCCGCTCCGCCGGCTGCTCAATCATTCGTTTTACCAATGATCAAGTCTTACACGAACTACATCTTGTCCTAGACAAGATTGAAAAACATATCGTAGCGTTAAATCGATAACTCCCTTTTCACACCTGAAAAGGGAAACCCCGCGCAACGCGCCGGGGAGGGATAAGTTGCCTTCTTTGGGCGCATGCGCGAAAATAGAGCCATATGACTATCAACGTAAAAGCCAAAGGCATTGAGATGACGCCTTCGATTCACGAGTTTTCTGAAGAAAAAGCACAATCGCTCGATAAATACGCTGACAATATCAATCATGTTGATGTTGAGGTTGGCAAGCAGAGCGCCCACCACCACTCGGGAGATGTCTTTTTTTGCAAAATGATCGTTGATGTAAACGGTCATGTTATTGTTGTTGAACGCGAATCCGACGATCTATATAAGGCGATCGACAAAGTTCGTGACCATTTGCGCGTAGAGATCACCGATTGGAAAGAAAAACAGCGAGGTTAAGCCACATATTGGCAAAAAGAGGTGGATTGTCTAAGATCCCGGCATGCAATCCATGATCAAAAAGCTCTTTGGCGACCCAAACGCCAAAGAAGTGGCTAAACTTCGCAAAATTGTTGATGTTATCAATAGTCTTGAACCGAGCGTCCAATCTCTCTCGGACGAGGCTCTTAAGGCAAAGACTGCCGAATTTAAAGACCGTCTCGCAAAAGGCGAAACCTCCGACCAGATTTTACCGGAGGCTTTTGCCGTTGTCCGCGAAGCGTCCAAACGCGTTTTGAAGCAGCGCCAATATGATGTGCAGCTGATCGGTGGTCTCGCGCTCAATAAAGGCATGATCGCTGAAATGCGCACAGGTGAAGGTAAGACGCTTACCGCTGCGGCACCGGTTTATATTAATGCGATTACCGGCAAAGGTGTGCACGTTGTGACGGTGAACGATTATCTCGCGCGTCGCGATGCTGTTTGGATGGGTCAGGTCTATGAATTTTTGGGGCTGACGGTTGCGTCTATCCAATCGTATAAAAGTTATCGCTATGACCCTTCTTTTAAAAATGAAGCGGATCATGACAAAGAGCGTGACGAAACGGGTTCATTTAGAATTGACCATGACTACCTTCGTCCTTGCTCGCGCAAAGAGGCGTATGCCTCCGACATCACCTACGGTACCAACAATGAATTCGGCTTTGATTATCTTCGCGATAATATGGCTGGGAGCGCAGAAGGTCTCGTACAGCGCGGCTTAGCTTATGCCGTTATTGATGAAGTCGATTCGATTTTGATCGATGAAGCGCGTACGCCGTTGATTATTAGCGCACCCGCCGAAGAAGCAGGGGAGTTGTATTACCGCTTTGCCGATGTCGTCCACAGCCTCATTGAAAAAGACGATTATCTCTTGGATGAAAAACTCAAAACCGCTTCGCTTACAGACGCGGGTGTTGAGAAGGTACAAAAAGCCCTCGGTGTCGAAAATCTCTATGGTGAAGGCGGTTTGAAAACGGTTCATCATGTAGAGCAGGCGCTTAAAGCCAAAGTGCTTTTCAAGATTGATCGCGATTATGTGATTCATGAAGGCGAGATTGTG
>CALMET010000036.1 GCA_937863195.1 uncultured bacterium | reverse complement strand
GCTTAAGAATGAACCGCATCCGCTGGATGTACCGACGGTGCCGATGGAGTTGGATTAGAAAAATCCTATCTCGCGATCAATGCCATCGTTACAAACACGCTCGTCGTAATCACAAACAAAAATCCGAGCGTCGCCACCAATAACGAAACGGCTTCTTTTTTCTTACCATCGAGATACCAAAGAATCGGGCGACCTAAAACTAATGAACCCGTAACCGATGCTGAAAGCACAAACAAAAGCAACATGGCTACTGGGATCAAAAAGGTGTCTTCAACGTTTTCACCAAGAATATACGGCGCCATGGTGAAGAAACAGACAATTAACGCGATATAAAGCGCGGTACCAACAGAATTTAGCGCTGCGTATTTTAAGACGGGGTTTTTCATATATTAGGACTGTACCTGCTTGGTACAGCGAAAACAAATCACAAAACCCACGGGCATGCCCACCTAGTGCCCAATACTCTCCCCCGCTAAATGCCCCGTTGCCCATGAAGCCTGAAGGTTGAATCCGCCGGTAAAACCATCGATATTGAGGATCTCTCCAGCAAAGTAGAGACCCGGAGAGATCTTGGATTGCATCGTGCTCGGATCTACTTCATCAAGACTCACGCCACCGGCGGTCACAAACTCATCGCCTGCATCGCGACCAATCACGGTGAGCGGGATGTTTTTGAGCCAGGTCATTATTTCAGCTAATTCTTTTTTTGAAACTTCATTTGCACGACGATCAGGCGAGACTCCTGTCTCTTGGCAAACAACTTGCACCAACGATTTTGGCAAAAGCATATCAAGCACATTCGCCATCGATTTTTTTGGATGGTTAGTGATTGCCGTCATAAGACGCGCCGATAATTCTGTGGATGTTTCATTCGGAAACAAATCAATCGTTACCGCGAGCGGCTCATTTGGACCATAAGGCTCAAAGGCCACAAGAGACGAAAGCGCAAAAACAGCAGGACCACTCACACCGCGATGCGTGAAGAGAAATGGGCCCGTGAACGTGGTTTTCTTTTCACGATACGCGGTAAATGTCGCCTGTTCGAATGACAGTCCTGAGATGGTTTTTGGCCATTGTTCTTTTGTTGTGAATGCATTCAGACTTGGGGCAAGTGGCGTGATCGTGTGGCCTAACTCCATCGCAAACGCATACCCATCACCCGTCGAACCTGTGTGCCGATAGGCTTGACCACCTGTCGTCAAAACAACGTTATCGACGATAATCGGCGCGTCATTACCCTTAAAAGAAATCTTGTACCCGCCTGGATCTTTTTCTACCTGGGTGACTTGTGCCTTTAACATCACGTGAACACTTGAATCGCTGAAGAGATATTCAAAGGCTCGCACCACATCCTCACCATCATCAGATTGCGGAAAGGCACGCAAATCTTCTTCGACCTTCATCGGCACGCCATGCGCTTCAAACCAGTCATAAACCGCTTCAGGTGAAAAAGCATACATCGCTTTCGATAAAAATTTTGTTCCGCGTGGATACTTTGTGAGAACCGTTCGAATATCGCGGATGCCTGTTGTGACATTGCATCGTCCTCCACCAGAAATAATGACCTTCTTGCCTAACCCGTCATTTTTTTCAATCAACCAAATATCCGCTGAAGGATTCATCTCCGTCAACGCCGCTGCGGCCATAAGCCCTGCAGCTCCCCCGCCAATAATCGCAACCTTCATCGCCTGGACACTATCACGGGATAACGCATAATCAAAACTGCACGCACGAGCGTTTATTTTACGGACACGAAGATATCTACTTCACCATCTTCAAGATTTTTTGCCTTGTCGCCATAGACATCAAAATCCGCAGCGTACGCTCTCTCAAGATCTGAGCTCCAAATCTCTTGCCACACTCCTTGAACGGCGCCTTGCATGATATTTCCTTTAGCGGTGTATTTTACGTAACTAGCTGTCTCAACCATTTTGCCCATCATTCCTTCTGGGATTTGTTCAAGACTTGAAACACGGCAACCAATGATCGTCGTGTACGGCTTCGTGTAATCGCCCTCATAGTCGGTATACATACAATAAATTGTATCATCGATCTTATTAGGGATATTTTGCAAAATACCCTCAGACATAAACTTACCCCAAAGCGCCGGAATATCCTGCTCGGCTTTGCCTGGTTTATTTTCTGTTTTAATCGCTACTCCGATGAGATGAAATTTCTCGATGGTCTGTGTGTTCATATATCCGCACTATAACACAACTTCTTCATACA
>CALMET010000035.1 GCA_937863195.1 uncultured bacterium | reverse complement strand
TTCATCCGTCCAACGATCGAGCATCCATTCATCGTCATCTTATTTGGTTTGTTGACCGCCATTGTTTTTGCCCTCGGCGGATTCTTGAATGCGCTCTATGCCAAGACCTTTGACGATGCGAATATCTTTACCACTTTTGTACTCACCCCATTAACCTACCTTGGCGGTGTCTTCTATTCGCTCGACATGTTGCCGTCATTCTTCAAGACCATCTCTTACGCCAATCCGATCGTCTATATGGTGGATGGGTTTCGATATGGATTCTATGGCTTCAGCCAAACCAGTGTCTTGAGTGGTATTTTATTCTTGGTTATCGTTATCGCGGTCTTGGCAGGGATCAATCTTCACCTCCTGAAGAAGGGGACCGGGATTAGGTCATAACAAAAACACCCACGAAGCTCGTGGGTGTCTGTTGAGATCTCAGACCAACGTTATGTCAGTCGAGATAGATGGGTTCGGCCAGCTCGGCCTCGTACCCGGTCACCGGTGCACCATCCGGGTATTGGATGGTAGTCTCGAGGATGAATGCCGTGTTGTAGCGGTTCTCCTCGAAGCCTTGCTCGGTGATGTAGCGTTTGGTGCCACCCTCCATCAGGTAGCAGTTTGGGCTGCCAGAATAGGAGATGATGGTCCCGTCGGGATGAACGGGGCTCGTGATCACCGTACCCAGAAGGTAGGTGACAAAGAACGCGTCCGGGATGTCTTGCGTGAGCATGACATCGTCCACGGGCTGATTAGACAGGTACCCATGGTTCCAGCGATCTCCGTAGAGAGCGGTGATGATCGCTTCTCCCTGGATCCAACGCAGAATACCACCAGGGGTGACGGCGTAGATCTTTGGGTCCGTCGTGATCTTGCCGAGCCACGTACCTGGCCGAAAGGTGAGCGTACCGCCGATGAAGATCGAGGCTAGCTCAACATCGGTGATGGTCACGACCTCCGAGTAGTCGGGGTACCACGACAGATACGTCTCCTCGTTAGGAAACACGTACCTACGCCCATCTGCGGCGTAGTAGTACAGCGCGGGGCCCGAAGCCTTGATGACGGTTCCGGTCCTCAGCGTGTCACCAGCATCGTTGCCAGCATCCATGCCAATGTCCGTACCAACATCTTGGCCAGCGTCGTGCTCGCCAGCATCGCTCCCCATATCGGGCATCGAACTGTCGTCGAGAGGCATGCCTCCGTCCGAGAAGTGAATGTACACGTCCACGTCACGGTTACAGCCCGAAATGAGCGTAACGACCGTGAATAGAAACAACGAACTCTTGAGAAAACGAGCCATGAGGCACCTCTGAAAGTGGGAGTTTGAGTTGTAGATTTAGCTACGATTAGCTATTTCTCAACTATACATAATAGCATAAATAGAGGCTTTTGTCAATAATTCAATACAAGTCATACGATCATGCCTTTCTATTTACATAACATGTTATTAATGCTAGAATAGCCCCATTATGACCACATCCACATCAACCTCCGTAAAGGTAGGTACAACCATTATTCTTTCTGGTTTGGCGGTAGGTGTCGCTTTTGGCTTTGCGTTCTTCACGCTCAGAAAAGGTCCAAAGGCTCCTGTGGCAAACAAACCTCGTCCAACACCAAGTGGCTACACGACAAGCTACACCCCAACGGGATACACTCCTGGCTATACCTCAGGTTACCGTCGCTAATATGCCTTGGGAGTCGATCCTTGTTATAGCCATTCTCTTGGGCTTTGCTGGCTACCTCTACTATAGCCAAAAAAAACAACAGCCCAAGTCTGAATCTGTAAACACGTTACTAACGGATCTCACAGAGAAAGCAAAGCAGGGGAGGATCGCCCCTGCTTTTGGTGTTGATCCTGCGATTGAGCGCATCATGCATGTCTTGGCGCGCAAACAAAAAAACAACCCTTTGCTCATTGGTAATCCAGGCGTCGGTAAAACGGCCGTCGTCGAAGCTTTTGCAAAAAAGATTGCTGACAAATCCTTACCGGAGGCTTTTCATGATAAAAAAATTCTTTCGTTAAATCTTGCCGACTTGCTCGCTGGCACACGCTATCGCGGCGAACTCGAAGGACGCCTTCGTGCTCTCCTTGAACAACTCGAAAAGAATCCGCGCGAGAATATCTTGTTTATCGACGAGATTCACATGATCCAACAAGCGAGAGGATCTGAAGGCTCTTTGGATATCGCTGATATCATCAAGCCTGCGCTCTCAAGAGGTGATCTTCATATTATCGGTGCGACGACATGGGATGAGTATCAAAAATACATTAAATCGGATTCAGCCCTCGAACGACGTTTTCAACCCGTGCTTATCGAGGAGCCGAGCCGTGATGAAGCGATCCAGATTTTGAACAATGCCAAGCCCTCCTACGAGAGCTACCATCAGGTACAGATTGATGACGCGGCTATCGTTGCGGCGGTAGATCAGTCGATTGCATTCATCAAAGATCGTTTTTTACCCGACAAAGCCCTCGATCTTATTGATGAAGCGAGTGCCGCGGTCTCGTTAGAATCGCTTAGCCCTGCCCAGACGGCTGCTTTTGCCCTTTTGCACGGTGCGAGTAAGCACGCTGTAAATACGTGTCCAATTAACGAACGTCGCGTTACCGCAGAGCATATCTCTGTCATCATCGACCAATGGAAGCTGCATCAACAAAAAACTCAGGAGGGGAGTTAGACGCTTTTTCATTCTTTTTTTTTGGCCAAGCCTTGGCTGTTTTGGCATTGGTCACCACCTACTATCTCTTTTCCTTGCCTCATGGTTTGGCCGGAGGCGTTATGGGGACGGTGACAGCTATCTCACTTCTACGTTATCGAAAAGCGCTTCTACAAAGATTTTTGAGCTTGTTTGTTATTGATAAGAGCGCGCTTATCTTAGTCACCGAGTTTCTCACCATTTTCTTACTTGTTCTGGGCGTGATCGTGTATCATGCCACTTCTGAAAGCGTGACGTCACCTTGGGAGGTTTTGCCCTATAGCATCTGGCCACTCTATGGACTTCTCGTGGGGGTCTACATTCTTATTCGTGACAAAATCCCAAGCGTCTACCAACGCATTATCACCTTTCTTCTCTTAGCGCTAAGTTTTTCTGTTGTTGCCATCTTATTACCCGTTGGTTTTGGATATGACCGTTTTGTTCATGAAGCCACCGTTCGCTACATCGTTGAACACGGTGACATCACACCAAAGCAGCCGTACTATCTCGGACTGTATATCCCCATTATTGCGATTCATGAACTGACGACAATAAGCATTAAAA
>CALMET010000034.1 GCA_937863195.1 uncultured bacterium | reverse complement strand
GCATTGCGAAGCCTGTCTCAAGAAGAGTCAGCCTGCACCGGTCGCCATCGTGGCACCACCTGCACCCTCGCAAATCTTCCCACAATCATCGCATCGAGCACCGGCATTCATATCGCCTCCGAAGCCTCAGGCTCGAAAGGAAGAGCCTTGCGCCGATGCAACATGTGGCAAGCTGCATTTCCGGGACGTCGGCTTCATGGGACCGCGCAGCTATTGCCCGGATTGTCGGAGTAACTGGAAGGCAGGCCCGAAGCCCAAAGCCGCGACAAATACTACCGTGACTGCCAAGCCGAATGCGGTGAGCGACAATCCCAAGAAGATCGTCAAGCGCGAGGTGGAGAGGCTGATCGAAGAACTGATCAATCGAGACATGCCCAATCCCGATTGGCTTACGTACCAAATCGAAGTCCAAAAAGAAAAAACCATCGTCGTAGCGACGATCACCAACCATCCTGATCTTTTGGATCTTCCTCCATTTCATCATACGTTCGAGAAGAAGGAGAGTTCATCTCCCTCGAAGCGCTGACCCCCGTCCCGCACGCACCTGTCACTCAGGCGTATGCGGGGCGTTTTATTTTGCAACAAAAATACCTCGACGTTCTGTCGAGGTATTTTATGGTACGCCCAGAGGGAATCGAACCCCCATGACCGGTTCCGAAGACCGGGACTTTATCCGTTAAGCTATGGGCGCGTTTTAACGTGGCCTGAGCGTATAGGCTTTTGGGGATTTCATCAAGCAAACACCATTGACGTTTTAGCCTTTTATTGCTAATCATCACCACGTTTGACGCACATTCACCACCACAACCGCAGAGGCAAGTCATGACGCACGAACCGCCGCATCATCCCGACTATCTTAAGAACGTCGACGAATTCAAGAACTTCGTCACCAGTGTCCAAGCTCGAGAAGGGTACCGCGCACCACTCGCTTTCGCGATCGGCTGGTCAACCATTGCTCACGACGGCACCGTGCTCGACACGCGCTACCCCACGGTCAACATGACCTTGGACGGCGCGCTCGAGAATGCCGGCTCGGCAGCTGTCTTTGCGGACGCTGTTGGCCACCTCGACGGCAGTGCGACTTACAATCTCGACGCCAATCAACTCGCGCGTATCGTTCTGATGCGCTTCGCCCCGTTCAAGGACGATGGCAAGACGCATCTCAATATCCGAGCAGCGACAACCACGCTCGAGCTCTTGATGCAGAACGAAGGTGCTATCGATGTTCTCGCGAATACGAGACGACAGCCGGTCGTGACCTTCATCGGTCACGACAGCGAGGGACCCAAGAGCGTTCAAGACGCCTATCTGCGTCTCTATCTCTTGAGTACCCGCAAGGTGAAGCCTCACGGCATCAAGCTCGATGGTATCTTTGGTGTCTTGCCGAATGTCGCCTGGACGAGCCGCGGACCCATGTTGCCGAATGTCGCCAACGACAAGATCGCTCATGGCGCACCCATTCGCGTCTATGGCGTGGATAAGTTCCCCGCCATGACCGACTACGTGATCCCGAGCGGGGTGCGCATCGCGGACGCATCGCGTGTGCGACTGGGCGCCTATCTCGGCGAGGGCACGACGGTCATGCACGAAGGCTTCGTCAATTTCAATGCAGGTACCGAAGGCCCAGCCATGGTCGAAGGACGCATCTCAGCCGGTGTCTTTGTTCGCAAGAACTCCGACATCGGCGGCGGTGCGTCGATCATGGGCACGCTCTCGGGCGGTGGCAACGAAGTCATCACCATCGGGGAGCACTGCCTACTCGGCGCCAATAGTGGCGTCGGGATCTCGCTCGGTGACCGCTGCACCGTCGAAGCCGGGCTCTATGTGACGGCCAAGTGCAAGATCTTCGACGTCGCCGAAGGGCGCACGGTCAAGGCCAGCGAGCTCTCGGGCAAGAGCGACATGCTCCTCATTCGCAATAGCGAGAACGGCCGCATCGAGCTGCGCCACAACAAGAACAAGAGCCACCTCAACCCGGCTCTGCACGCCACCAAAACGCCCTAAAAGATCTTCACTCTCTCTGAGCGAAACACAGACACCCCAAGACAAGATTGGGGTGTTTTCATTGACAAATGATTATTTTAATGTTACGTCTACCGTGTCTTGCACCTAAAACAAGGATACCGTCATGAGTGAGATGCAACAGAAACTTGATCAGAGTATCGCGTCACAATATCACGATCGACTTATCGAGCTTGCCGATGCTAGCAAAAAGCTTCGAGCGCTTTATCCGTACCGAAATGATGGCCCGTTCAACCTCAGCCCCGATAGCCTTTTGAATATGGCAATCGAACGAGGCTTGGCTGAGATCAAAAACGATCTTTCATCGCGCATGGTACGGACGGCGAATAACTTTTTGCGCGCCAATCAAGTCTTTCAAACACCAACGATGCTCATCATCCAGGGCAAAAGAACTTCGCATGCGACACGTGAGGATGCGATTCATGCTTTTGTGCCAAAACTAGATCTCGTGTTACGACTTGTGCCATTGAAGGCAGACGAGACTGTCCCTGGGTATGATGCGAATATCACCACCTACAAGGCAGAGTCCCTGAACGGACCCCAATCAGAAGCTGAAATAACGGCCCTCTCTGCACGAATGCAAGCCGCGCTTCCATTCGATCTCGAGATCGCGTATCCGACACCTGAGGTGCTCGCGTTTCTGCGCCATGATTGCAAATTGCCGTGTCAGCCTTTTCCGCTCTGGATCTTTGCAGAGATGGTCTGTACTGAAATTCGTGAAAGCGATTCGCTGTACAAAGACACCGAGCATGTGAAGCTTGGTATCGGCTATTCGGTCTACCATACCCTCACGCAAAAATACGCGAATCTACCCGTCGCGATGCAGGTTCGGTTGCTCGAAGAGTCTGAGTCTTGGGATAATTTTCTCGCTCAGATTCATAAGTGGCGCAAAAACACCTCTACAACGGGTCAGATATCGGTTGTCGGCATCACGGATGACCCTGTTATCGCCAGGTTTCAACGGTCACAAACACATCATCGTTTTCAGTTCAAAATCAAGCGCCTCGAGATCGCTCCTTCGCTAATAAACGAACTCGACAATGTAAAAGTCAAGTTCGTGTATCTGCCACAAGCATAAGCTCACGACTCGTCCCCACTGGGACAAAAAACGCCCGCTTCAGGATTTCTGAAGCGGGCGAATTTTATTCCCAAAATCCGACAATGTAGGTCGTTGTATTATCACGATCTTTTGTATAATCGGTTGAGATTTTTTGTCCTAAGAGTTGCCAACGTGTTTTTTCTAATGCCTTTAACATGATCGAGACTTGTACACCGCTATCAATAAAGTCATCTGACGCTGAGGCGAAAAACTCCGCGTCACCATCAGCGAGTGCACGCAGCGTGATTTCGTCATTGGCGAGCGCTTCTTCTTTGGACAGGTAATGCGACATATCCGCCGAGACAAGCACAAAGGTCTTTGGACGCTTAAGCGTTTTTTGCAGCCACTCTGTTAACGCCTGCGCTTCGGATTCATTCACGCGTCCTTTAACCGTGATAGGCACAATCGCCATGTCAGGAAACTCGTGCGTATAAAATGGCACGAGCGCAGCGATACCATGCTCTTTTGCGAAGACATCTTCTTGCCAACCGACATTTGGTACGGTAGCTAAAAAATCTGATTGCAATATTTGGTCAGTTTCGACGAGTGCCGTGTCTGTGCGATAGCGTGGAGCAGCAGTACTAAGAGCTTGTGCGCCACGATAAAAATGATCCGGCGCAATGATGACCAGAGTCTCAATATCAGGGCGACACGCTTTAAGCGTTCTTGCAGACTGTGCTAACAGGTCAGCAGCCAGCGCATGATGATTGACTATCCCTGCGCGATAAGAGGGACACCCGATCGGTGTCGAAGCGCTCGCAAAAGCACGTTTGACTGTAGACGCACCGACGAAGGGCTCGGTCAGAATAATTGTCCCAGTTGTCGTGTTATTAATGGATTCAAAAATATACGGCAATGACACGACAGGAGAATTATTCGTTACAGGCTGTTTCGAACGCGGGCTAAACACAAACGCCGCGACCACTAGGGCCGCGGCGAGTGTGCCCACGCGAATTTTTTGCGTGGTGTTCATGGTTATTGAACGCTAATGAGTTCATTGGTGCCCATGGTTGAGATGGACGGTGCATCGAGATGCTGCATCATTGGCGCTTCAGCAACATAGCTGCCTCGACCGATAATACGAGCGGTGTATTCGATTTTGACAGGTTTCGTATCTTTACAGACAATGAAGTCTGCATTCGTTGCGGTGCCTTTAGCGAGATATGACATGCCTGGATAATTATCCGGGCCATCGTAACCCCAGCTGAAGATCGCACGCATATTCGCTGGGAGGTAGTCGCGAACGGTATAGCAACCGTCTTGCGCATTTGCGTCCCAACTTGCTTCGAGGGTGATCTTGATACGATCGCCTTCTTTCCACGGGGTTGTTGTTTGAGCATTGTCCGCGATGGCGTAGCTACGCTTAATCGAGAGGCCCGGGGTTGAAGCCGCGCGACCTGGCACAAGGCGCACATATGACATATCCACCGGACCATTCACCGACGTCACGCGGAAGTTTTTCAATTCTTCGCGAGTGAAGACAAGTTCGTGCGCTGAACGTGTTTCGTTAAAGACAAGTTCGTGTTGATCAGTACCAAAGCTGTACATGAGACGAATATCGCGATCGACCGCCGTTGCTAAACCCGCTTTTACGAAGCGTGCTTTTGCAAGAACTGGAAATGCATCATCTGACCAATTCGTTTTGACGTAGTTCATCAATTTTTCTGCACGCGTATCCGCTAAGCGCATGGCCAATGCCGCAGCATCTGCCGTTGCTTCAATATTCTCGCGCTTCTCTTTTGAGACTTCGATCGACATGAGTTGATCGTTGACGGTTGCCGTACCAAGAATCTGTTCAAGCAAGACACGAGCAGACTCGCGGTTGCCAGCAGCCTCCATGCCACGAGCAAGAACGAGACGTTCTTGAACCGTTAGGTCGGTAACGACCGCCATGCGGTCGAGTTCGTTGAGAACAGGTTCACCGAGCGCTGCCAAACCCGCGAGAGCACTTACCTGTACGACACGTGAAGACGCTTTATTGTCGAGCGTTGTCCAAAGCGCATGCGCCATGGATTTGCTATCGAGCAATTCTGGAGCGGTTGCCGCAATTTCGCTCGTCAATTCAATATCGGCTGAGCCATATTGCTTAAGACGAATAGCCCCTGAATAGTCGATATAGTCGGTAAACGCAGCTTGAAGCGCGGCGTCATCTGCCAATACTTCGTTACGGCCAAAGTAGTCTTTGAGCCAACGGTTGGCCAAACGCTGCGCGATCACCGCGTCTGCGCGAGGATAATCTCCCCAAGCAAGTTCATAGACTTGGCTGAGATACGAACCACGTCCACCTGCAACAAAGGTGACGACCGTTTCTGGCGCGTCTGCTTCAGGAAGACTTTTACCAGGCGCTGCTTCGACGTTTTGTAATTCAAGACGGCGAGCATGTGATTCGACGATATTGAGCGTGCGCTGAATACCATCCGAGCCTTTGGCCGTGATCACGCCAATGGTGAACTTATGCGTACCGATCGTATTATTCTCGATCGCAAAGGTCATTGGCTGGCCGGCTTTTGCCTTGAACTGTTGCTTATTGATATTGAGGGATGGCGCATCGATTTCGAAGGTCACCTCATCGCCTTCAGCGAGACCCGTGCCAAAGGCGCGGAGTTTCATCGTCGGCTTATCAGACAAGAGAACGGTTGATGGCATCACGACATCCACAAAAATAGGTTTTGTGACACGGACTTCACCTGAGCTTAAACCACCATCAAGACGATCACTCACGCCTGCGACATCAACTTGCCATGTGGTGAGATTATCAGGAGCCGTAAAGGTGATGAGCGCTTTGCCATTACCGTCTGTGCGGACGGTACCGGCGATAGCGACATCCTTAAGATTAGTGCGGATATCAGACTTGGCGAGCATTGAGCCGCCGCCGCCCATCTCAGCGCCACCTGGGCCGCCAAAATTTGATGAGTGCGTCATCGCCTCAACCAAGATTTCATCCGGGACCCATCCATACATTTGCTGAAGCGGATTGATAAATGAACCTCCACCAAGAGCAAGCAAGGCGCGATCAACGGCAGCGTAGCTCATCAGGACATCCCCAACAGGCTCACCCGTTGTTTTACGCTTTGCTGTTACTTCAACACCAACGGTTGCGCCTGGAGCGTAGGATTCGTTCTGCGCTTTAATATCGAATTCGAGTTCGTTATTGATCGATGCAAAGGTCACGGCACCGCGAACGGTCTCAAACAGGCCATTGCGATAGGTGACGGCGATGATCTGGGCATTTGGCATCAAACGATCTTCGAATCTGAATTTCAATTCAGCGGCTGATTGGGCCGTTGCCTTAATAATACCGCGGCTCGCGAGCACATAAAAGATGCCTGGCGTTTTGCTGGTATCGAGGACGCTCTCACCGAGCATGTAGGTTGCAGTGATTTCTTCATTTGCCTCATAGCCAGCATCCTGCATGGTGCCATTCAACATGTACTGGCGTTTTGGCGATGACAAACGCAATTCTGGATATGCTTCTGAGGTGCGATCGTTGTTCGCGTAGCCATAATAATACGAGACATAGCGATCAATACGCGCGACCTGACCCTGAGCGTCTGCTACTTCAGCATACACAAAGTATTGTCGGTCTTCTTTCATGTCGAAGCGAATGTTCGCCGTACCCGAAGCGTCCGTGCGGACTTCTTGGACAATCGGCTCGTCGCTCATCTCGTCGTAGGTATAGGTAGGCTCGTTCAATTTAGTGATCGAGTTATAGTAGAACCCGGTCTCACGTTTTACCCAGTACTTTGGATATGTGGTGACTTTAACGACCTGTGAGACGCGGTTACCGCGACCGAGGTCGGCAGCCATCAAGTCTTGGTTCCAAAGGGTAATGGTACCGCTCGCTGAGCGATTTTCGGTGCCATTACTTGCCTTGATGTCCATATCGATACCGATACGAGAGCGATAAAGATTGACGTTGAAGTAGGTCTCTTGTTCTGCCTCTTCGCCTACCGTCGGACGAATAAAGACGGTTGGCGTGTCGGTTTGGTAGCAGTATTGGTTCATGCGTGACGCAAGTGCCTCACAAGGAGTCTTGGCCGTATCCATGCGGATCGTTGCATTACCGTTGATATCTGTTCTAATTTGGCCGTGATACGACAAACTATTCGATTCTACGTCCACATTAAACGAAGCATTTGCCATCGGCGTGCCGTCAAAGAATCTCACGCGAACTGGTGCAACGACCGTTTCACCCATGAAATAACTGTCACGCTCTGGCATGACTTCAATCGAATAGGTTGGCTTGATATATTCGCGCACTTCAAAACCCTGGGATGCAATAACTTCAGCCCCATCACGTACTGTCTCTAGACTGTAGTAACCAGGAGCAAGATCATTCCACTTCAATTCAGCAGTAAATCTACCGGTTGAATCAGGGGTCGCTTTTACTTCTTGATAGATTTTTAATGCACCCGTACGCAAGTCGAATAATTGAGCACCTTTCGTGATACGCAGACTGACCTCATTCAAACCGGATTTTGCATCACGATCGCGAGCCAAGCCAAAGACGGTCATGCTGTCATTGGTACGGTAGAGGCTACGCTCAGCACGAATGAAGCCCATGGTGCGATTATGTACGGTCGTTGGGTAACCCGGGCGAATGAAGTTGAGATAGGTGTAGTAACTCTGCTGAACAGCGAGCACCGAAGCCTCTTTACCTTCGCCTAAGGTCAATAAGACAAAAGGTCTTGATTCACCCATATCACTCGACGTCGAAGAGAACGATGATGGCGTCGATAAACGCGCAACACCGGTCGCATCGGTTGAGAGACGCTCATTGCCTTTTTGAATCACGAGATTCGACAATGGTTTATTTGTGGATGCATTAACCGCCCAGACATAGATACCGTCGCGATCAACAACGCTATAAGCCGCCGTATCAGTCACCTGAACGAGCGACCATGAGGTGAGGGCATTTGGTACGTCTTTAGGTTCAAATTTCACCAAGTAAATACCTTTTTCTGCAACCGGCAACGCAAGTTCTGGGCTATTATTTTTGCCATTCGTGATGGTTGCCTCAAGATTGAATGTCAATGTTTTTGCGGCGTTCTCATAGACATCATTTTTTGTCTGCGCATACACGGCATAGCCTGGCACGGCGAGACGCTGCTCCATGACTTGGCGAGCGACATCGGTCGTGACTGAATAACCCGTTACCGTCACCGTATTAAGTGACTCTTCGCGATAGCCAAGATCAATAACCATTGGCTTGCCTGAAGGGATGTATACGGTTGGAGGGACATTCAAACGGACCTCTGGCTTATATTCGCCTGGCTTATTCGCATCCGTTTCAAAACGAATGATGACGTCGGATGGCAATCCTTCTTCAACACCAACAGGAGCGAAAGACTTATCAAGCTTCACTTCATAGAGTGCACCAAGTTGAAGGGGTTTTGTTGGGACAAAGGCCAAGGTGCGGCCACGGATTTCAAAACGTCCATCAACCGCAGGGCTGATCGTGAATTGTGAACCGGTTGGAGCGACGAATCCGCTTTGAGAGAGCTTGAATTCGATACCCGTATTCACCGGCACACCACCCGAACCCGTTGCAGGGATGGAGGATACGAGACGGAAGGTCTCTTTTGTCTGCATGGCCCATGAAAATTCACGAGCGGTAGGAGATGCTTCGTCGACAATGG
The DNA here is from genome assembly GCA_937863195.1 of uncultured bacterium. The sequence continues at coordinate 14,625 of CALMET010000034.1, read as the reverse complement.
TCGTGATGCTTACTTTATAAACCGTACCTTCAGCCAACTCTTCTTTTGGCATGATGCGATATTCAGTATCGCTGGTTTTTTGCAGCTCATACTGAATCGGAGGGACGATGCGTAAAGCGTCCTGCAAATCACGTTCTTGCACGGCAACTTTGGACTCAATCTTGAAGGCCGAGTCTGTCTCAACGCCTTGAGTATCTTTGTTTTCAGCAAAGACGGAGAAGGCATCTTGGGCATGTGCCGCTGGGATACGTAATGCACGCAAGGCATTGTCGCCTTGTGGCATGTTTTTGGTCGTAATAAAAAGCGCAAAGACAGCAAGGGCGCCGGCAAGCGCAAAACCGCCAAAGGCAAAAAACGGGGCACGTGATTTGGTCGAAGTCGCTTTAGGCGCTTCAACCTTCTTTTCAGAAGTCATAAGGGTGCGTTCAGCATGCTCGATAAGCATGGCCCGTTGGCGGGCTTTTAGATCTGAGGCAAGCACATCCGAGCGTTCAGATGACGCTCGCTTGAGCTCTTGCGATACCTTCTCCAATGCTGGAGGAAGGATGTCATTGTTGTCGTTAGGATGTTGTTGCATATCGTGTGAGATAACGATCACGTAATCGGCCTAATGCTCGATAAGAGAGCACTGAAGCATGATTGGATGAGATGTCGAGCACTTCGGCGATTTCGTCAGGTTCGAGGCCGGCGAAAAATCGCAGGTCAAGCACTTGTTGGTCGCGTGGTGACAGTTCGCCTAGCAGGTCTACGAGCTTATCTTTTTCGAGGGCGATTTCGGCGTGCCACGATGGCGCGGCGATATCAGATGGCATCTCCCAGCCATCTTCGCCATCAAAAACAAATTGTTCGCGATTATTGGTTTTGCGCCAATGGTCGGTCAACGTATTTGTGGCGGCACGAAAAAGATAAGCGCCGATCGAAATACCTCTCCACTCTAAATGCGGGATCTGTTCGATAAACTTGATAAAGACCTTTGAGACAAGGTCTTCAGCCGTCTCTCGATGGCCGCATCGGCGCAGAAGAAATCCGTACAACTTGTCGGAGTACAGATCATAAATCTCGCCAATAGCTTGGGGATTGGATTTCGCCCGCATAAGGAGCTGTTGCTCGTCGACACCCTCATTGGGTGATCGTGTATTGCTCATAACGGTCGATAGAAGGATTAATGACAGGAGTATACCACTTCACACTGAATACCTGAACACGTATTTTGTACAGACCGCTAGACGTTTGCTGGATGGCATAAACAGGCTATACTTCGCGTATTATGCGATATGCCACCCCTCGTGCCGGCCTCTTGGTTCTTGCCCTACTCGTCACCTTAACGGGCTGGGGATGCCAAAAGCGCCAAGCTGAACAACCAAAAGCACCACCCCAAGCCGAGGCTCCCCTCGTGCCTTCAGATGCCAGCCGTTCAGAGAACTATACCCTCGTCCCTCTCAAGCAAGACCTTCAAGTCGCCCCAGCGACCGACACGACCGAGTCCACCACCACAACCTCATCAACGAACTAAATGTTAGACGCTTTTATCGCTTTTGCTGCCGGCATTGTCACCATTGCCAGCCCCTGCACCCTGCCATTATTGCCAGTGGTTTTTGGGATTGCGGCAAACGGTAAGCACAAGTATCGACCCTATGCCCTCGTGGGTGGATTCGTTAGCGTCAAAGTTCTCTCGATCTTAATGATCGCCACGCTCGGATCCTTTTTGGGCATTGCCCCTGGCACATGGCGCATCATTGCCGCGGTCTTATTTGGCTTCTTTGGCATCTTGTCGCTCCTGCCATCCTTGGGTGCCGTGGTATTCAACCGTTTAAAGCTCGCTTTCACTCATGCGAATCCAACCGAGCTTATCGGCAAGACCGATCTCTTGAGTGCCTTTTTAGCCGGTGGTGCGCTCGCTCTTGTATGGGCACCTTGTGCCGGCCCAGCCCTAGGCTCAATCGCGATCCTCATCGCTTCAAGCGAAAGCATTGTACGCGGTGGCATTCTTCTCACGATCTTTGCTTTAGGCGTTGGAGTCCCGATGCTTCTTATCGCTAAGAGCGGAGTAAAAGCTTCAGCAAAACTCGCTACAATCATTAAAACCATCCCTTGGATGCAGCGCGTCTTCGGTCTCTTATTAATCGCTGTTGCTGTTATTATTTTTACCCATGCTGATGTGCATTTTCAAAACTGGATCTTAAATCATGCTCCGGATTGGTATGCTTCAGGCAATTGGAGACTCTAGAATACTCGTATGAAAACATCCAAAATTCCACGCGCGATTCTGATCGACGTTATTCCTCCTTCGATGGAGAATGCCGCCGCAGAACGCCGTTTAACCGAACTCACGTCCCTGCTCAATACTTTCGGCGGGATTCTTGTCGTAAAAATGATTCAGCGCCGACAAACGCCAGATTATAAAACCTATGTTGGCACCGGCAAAGTCGATGAACTTATCGAGATCGCCCACGCAGAAAAAGCCGAATTACTCGTCGTGAACAACCTAATGAAACCGGGACAGGTCTATAATTTGCAAGAGCGCTTTCGTAAAGCAAAATCAACGGCTGCCGTCTGGGATCGCGTTGATTTGATTTTGAAAATCTTCGACAAACACGCGACCACGGCTGAAGCAAAACTTCAAATTAAACTTGCTGCACTCAAACATATGGGTCCACGCATTTATGGCATGGGCTTTGAGATGATGCAGCAAAAGGGCGGTACTTCTACCCGTGGCGGACAAGGCGAAACCAATACCGAGCTTATGAAACGCCACGTGTTTAAAGAAGAGCAGCACGTGCGCAAAGAACTTGAAAAAGTCGCCACCTCACGCGCTGGCCATCGCGCCCGCCGCGAACGCCTTGGTTTTAAAACCGTCTCAGTCGTTGGCTATACCAATGCCGGCAAGTCATCTCTCACCAATGCCTTAACACAAAAAGGCGCCCATGTTGCTGATGCGCTCTTTGCCACGCTCGATACGCGCGTTGGTAAAATCTGGTATCCGGACGAATCGGGCTCAGGCAAAGGCCGCGAATTGCTCGTATCCGACACCATTGGCTTTATTCAAGACTTGCCACCTGAATTGATCGACGCATTCAGATCTACTCTCGATGAAACCGTAGATGCAGACCTTCTGCTACATGTTATTGATGTTTCAGATAAAGACTTTGTTGAAAAAATCGCTGAAGTCGAAGGGATTCTTAGCCAGCTAAACGTTGGTCATATCCCCAAAATCTACGTCTTTAACAAGATTGATAAAGCAAAGCGCTTTTCGAAGGCGACGCTCATCAAAACCTACAAAGCGTTTACACCTGTTTTTGTCTCTGCTATCACCGGTGATGGGATTAAAGAGTTGAAGGCACAACTCGGGGCAACCTTGCTCAAGAATTGACATTCGTCGTAGAAAACGGTAACAAAAATAGGCACTACGGAGGTATCCATGCTTTCCACTGTTTCGTCCGCAAGGCTCGAAGAGCGCTCCATCAAGGTATCACTCGAGCGCATCAAGGTTCTCGAATCCCACAAGCAGACCAATGAGATACCTTTCACCACCATGGTTCGCTATGGCAAAAGACCGACGCTCAATGAGTATGATGGCGCTCTGCATTGCCGAGGTCTTGAGCTGCTCTTTCTTCGTCCTGTGCAAAATCCCCTACTCATCAAGCCTCTGAACTTTGTCCCAGAACTCATCATTGATGTCGAAGGGTTTCCGGAGTTCAGTATTGTAACCAGGATAAGGGATTTCAAACTATCTGAGGGAGACGCCCTACTGCTAGCAGTGCTCGAAAATTTCGCACGCAAAGCAACGATCAACCTTTTTGCCACAGGAAAAGAGCCCTTGCTCTACCTAGACTTCAATGGCCAAGAATCCGAGATCGTACGGCTCAATACCAATGAGGCCACATGGCTCCTTCAAGCCTGACCCCCGCGCTGACCCTGCTGTCTCGCGGGGTTTTGCGTTCTTGACGGTTCGAATAAGGAGGCATAACGTCGTATTTGGATATCAAGGAGGTATCAATGTCCAGCAAACCTTTTCAGCCGTTCTTTCTCGAGGTGTCTTCGGAGTATTTTCACTGCCGAGGCAAGCTCCACGACGTTCGTGACAACCTGCGCATCGAGGTCGCCGCCAATGAATCAAGCTTCATGGCCAAAGGACCGACCTTGCTTCTGTCTGGGGTTCACGTGCGCATCACGAATCGCACCAAGCAGAACAAGGGATCCTTGCAGGTCATGATCGATATCGATCAGGGCATGCGTCTCGATCTCGACAACCATCTCATCAACAAAGACTACGTTCGCGTTCGCGAACCGCTCGGTGAAAATTGCCCCTACACAGACAATCAAGTCTGCTGCACGGTGGCCCTGCGTGAAGTCTTTGCGCGGGATGACATGTCGTTGAGATTCATTGCCTCAAGCGGGCGGCTCGTTCTGCTCGTTAATGACGACATCCCTCCTTTTGCGGAGCTCTGTCAGATGCAGTCTCGATGGCTCGCCATCCAAACGCCTGCAGAAAAGCCAGCGGCCAAGGCAAAAGCAAGGAGGTAACCATGAAGGAGAGACTGCTCCCGCTCTGCAGCGATCTCGACTTCGATTCGACGAGCTATGCCCTACGTGAAAATCGTTATCTCAAGGCTTGCTCTGGCGATACGCTGCGATCTGACCTGCAAAATGGTGCCATCCACTTTCAGGATTTCAAACTGATTGCGATGGCAGACCATCCAACCATCACGAAGCGCCTCATTTGGCCGATCGAGATTAGTCGAAAAAAAGACTATTGGGTCGACTTCGTTGACCTACGTGACCGCGCGACAACACTCGACAAAGAGTATCGTCTCTCGCCAAAGATACCATTCAATGACATCGTCGAGCACTTGGCTCTCAACCACGTGCTCACACGTCTCAAGTATCACTGCCGTCTCGAGAAGCGAAAAGGCACCCCATCACTCTGTATCTACAAAGCAGAGACCTCGCTAGAAAACTTCCCCCTGTCTCCGATCGAGCTTGCCTGGCTGGCAAAACTCTAGATTGGCCCAGGGGGCTTTTCTTTTTTACCGACAGTCGCCATGATGAAGGCATGCAAACGATTCAAGAAGGCATCCGCCTCATCGCTGAACGCGCCGAAGCGTATCTGGTTGGCGGCTATGTGCGCGACGCGATTTTAGGCATCGAATCTGATGATGCCGATCTTGAAGTTTATCATTTACCCGTTGAAGCGCTTCAATCGCTTCTAGAAGAATTGTTCCCAGGCCGCGTGCACTTAGTTGGACGCCAATTCGGCGTTTTTCATATCCCCTGCTCAAATGGCACGTTGGACGTTGCTTTGCCACGTCGCGAATCCAAAACCGCACCCGGCCATCGCGGATTCGAAGTCACTGGTGATCCAGAAATGACCATTGAAGATGCCGCGCGTCGTCGTGATTTCACCATCAATGCGATTTTACAACACCCACTCACCGGCGAACTTATTGACCCGTATCAAGGCAAACAAGATTTAGAACTTCGACGTTTGCGTGTCGTAAACAAAGAAACGTTTGTTGAAGATCCTCTACGCTTGTATCGCGCAGCGCAATTTGTCGCCCGTTTTGGTTTGGACGTCGAAGGTGAAACGCTCGAACTTCTTAAAACCATGAATGCTAATGGCAGCTTGGATGAATTACCACCAGAACGTATTACCGATGAATTAAAGAAGCTTTTGCTCGCCGATAAACCTTCGACAGGCTTTGAATTACTGCGTTCTATTGGGGTTATTGAGCGTTATTACCCTGAGCTCGCCAAACTTAAAGACACGCCGCAAGAACCAGAATGGCACCCAGAAGGCGATGTTTGGATTCACACCATGATGGTCGTCGACCAAGCTGCACTCATCGCGACGCGCGAGAAGATGAATGAACAAGAACGTTTGCTTTGTGTGCTTGGTTCGCTTTGTCATGATCTTGGCAAAGCCCTCACAACTGCACCTCTCGAAAAAGATGGCGTCATCCGCATGCGCTCACTCGGACATGAAAAAGCTGGCATCGAACCAACGAGTGAATTACTCTCACGTTTAACGTTTGGACAAGACGTAAATCTTTTTTGCGAACATGTCGCGCATTATCATTTGCAACCAACCGCGCTGTATCGTGAATTTGAAAAGAAACATCTTTCTGAAGGCGGCTATGAAAATGCCGTACGCAAATTTTTGAAAAAGATTTTGCCATACGATTGGAAAATCTTTCTCGCTTCTTGCGAAGCTGACTATCGCGGACGCACGCTCCCTGATATCGAAAAAGATCCGTTTGAGATCGGTAAAAAGTTTGCGGGCGTAATCCAAAAAAATAAGCTTGATGAAGCAGCAAAAACTCTACTTGTGACAGGTGAAGAACTGATTCAACTTGGTGTGCAGCCAGGCAAACATTTGGGTGATTTATTGCGCGCCATTGAGAATGCTCGTGATGAAGAGCGCGTTAAAACCAAAGAAGAAGCACTCGCTTATCTTCAACAAGAAGGCCTCCTATGACGCATAAAACAACCTTACTCGAGGTGCCTTTTGAGGGTGGGATGATTCGCGGCACCGTGACGGAACCCTCTCCCCTCCTTCGTCGGGTATCTCCCTTTAAAGGGAGAGCTGATGATGAATACAAATTGAGGACACTTGTTTGCGTTCATGGATTTGAATGGCCGGCGAGTATTGATCAAAAGTTTCGCGTTCTCACTGAGACGCTCGTACCAAATGGGTATCGCGTGGTTCGTTTTGATTATCGCGGTAATGGATTATCTGATGGAAATTTTCGTGATACACGTATCGCAACACTTGTTGAAGATCTTTCACTTGTTCTTGATGCAGTTTCGCCGAATGCACCCGTTGAGATTGCGAGCTATAGCATTGGTACGAGTGTCGCGGCGCTCTATTGGGAAAAACATTCTTCGCGCATCAGTAAAATACTTTTCTTTGGCGCAGCGTTTGATCACGCAAGCATTTCACGATACGTGACATTGAAACGGATGCTTGGATTCATGCGATTCACTCTGCCGTCTCTCGCAGAGAGAGTTGCCTGGCAATACAAAAAATTTGCGCCGGTTGAAACACTTTTGAAAAAGCCATTTCATAAAACCAAATTCTCGCATGAGATTTCGTCCGAATTTTATCGTGACTTGCTTGAGTTAAATACGAACTCGATTATCGAGACCATCCCACAAAAGCAAAAGGCGCTGATTCATGGGACTCGTGATGAATCCTCTCCCCGTCAGAACATAACAGCCGCTTTTGACCACGAATGCCCTGTGAAAGACGGCGATCACCACCTAGAGCAGGCTCGTTTTGTTGAGCAATGGCTTCCGTTTGTGAAAGGGTTTTTAGAGGTTTAGCAAGTCTGCGGGCTTTTCTTTTTCCCTAAAACCGACTACGCTCCGGCCATGAAGATTTTTACGTGGCGCCAGCGTGTTTGGGTGATTGTCATCAATTTGGTGATGATCGGCGCTTTTGCCGGCCTTGGTTTTTGGCTTGATACGACTTTTGATAAAAAACCCCTCTTTCTCATTCTTGGCGTCTTCATTTCTTTCCCGCTTGGTCAGTGGCTCTTGATTAAAATCCTCAAAAGCGAGCACAATAGCGGCCGTTAACCTATGCTGAACATCCAACTCCCGGCAAAAGCCCTCTTTGCTATCGGTCCGCTCACCATCACCGATGCGATGTTGGCGACCATGGTAATGAGTACCATTATCATTGTTTTTGCCCTCTGGTTTTCACGCACCATTAAATTAATACCTGGTCGCACCCAGGTTGCCCTCGAGACGATTCAGGGATTTTGGCATAAACAGGCGAGTGCGGCATTTGGTGATGAGGAGGTTGTTAACGCTGTTTTACCCCTCTTTTTAACGCTTTTCATTCTCTTGGTTGTCGCTAATCAGTTTGCCTTGATCCCACTTGCCGGTGCGATGCTGTTTGGTGATTCACTCGCCTTTCGCACCCCGACCTCGGATATTTCACATACGATTGCGCTCGCCATCGCGATGATTGGGTTTGCTCACGTGATCGCGCTCACCGTGCATCCGATTGCCCATATCGGTAATTTCATTAAAGTGAAACCCTTGTTTATGGCACGTAGTTTTCCTCAACTTGGCAATGCATTACTTGAAATCTTTTTAGGCTTGCTCGATATTATCGGTGAATGCGCCAAGATTCTCTCGCTCTCGGGGCGCTTGTTTGGCAATATTTTTGCGGGTGACGTAATGGTGCTTGTTATCGCCTCGTTGGCAGCGGCAACAGCATACATTGTGCCGATTCCATTCATGTTTTTGAGTCTTTTCTCGGGCTTTGTTCAGGCGGCGGTGTTCACCATGCTCTCGATGCTGTTTATTGCGGGTACCAGTAGTGGCCATCTCAAAGAGCGGATCCACGCAAAATCATAAGCAATAGTTGACGAAAACGCACCGGAGGAACAAACTCTCGGTGCTTTTTATTCTTCTATTTTTATATTATATGGACATCCTTGCCGCTAAAGTTATCGCCGCTGGTCTTTGTATGGGTATCGGTTCAATCGCTCCTGCTATCGCTGAAGGTATGGTTGCTTCAAAAGCCATGGAGGCTATTGGCCGCAATCCAGCCGTATCTGACAAGATCATCCCAAACATGGTTGTTGCTATGGCTATTTGTGAATCCACGGGTATCTACGCGTTGGTTATTTCGTTGATCATCCTTTTCGCTGTCTAAACCCGCGCGCGCCACATCCCTATGGAAGCCCTGCAAAAACTCGGCATTGATGGCGCCAGCATCCTTTTCTACTTGGTAAACTATGGCCTCTTGTTTTTCATTTTGAACAAGTACGTCATTCGCCCCTTAACGAAAAAGATGGATGAGCGCAGCAGCCACATCCGCAATAACCTGCAAGAAGCCGAGCAACTTCGCATCGACTTTCAAGCCGAAATGGCGCGCAAGGCATCCGAAGCCGCTGAACGCGACCAACAGATCACTGCCGAACTTGTCGCTATGCGTGAAAACGCCGAGCAGCAAGCCCAGCGCATGATGAAAGAGGCTGAACGCCAACGCGAACAATTGCTCGCCAAAACCAATGCGGATATCACCGCGATGAAAGATCGTCTTTTGTCGGATATCGAACAAGACTTGCTCAGCCGCATCGAGCGCATCGTCACCCAAGTGCTCGATGAAGCCCGAAGCGATGAGAAGACGGTAAAAGCCAGCGTTAAAACGGCATGGGACCGCCTCAAGTCGTCCTCGCGTCTATGATCTCCCAACAAGTCCGCGATGAGATTTTTACCTTTCTCGTTGAAGACCTGAACACCTTCATCAATACCGTCGACGATGTTTTTTACACGAGCTCCTCAAGCCAGCGACAAGCAGCGCTCGATCAGCTCACCGAAAAACAACCCATCTCGATCAAGCTTTGTACCAAGCTTTTTGCGAATGGACGTTATGCCGAAGTCAGCATGCGTCTCTATCGCTTGGCAAAAGCCTTCGGCAAACCGAAGTTGCTCATCGCTCAAAGCGCGAGCGCATTGCCGGCGGACATTCGTAAAGATTTTGTGAAAGCAGCTATCACGCAGTATCCAGGCGCCATTATCCAACTTCGTGTAAGTCCCGAGCTTTTTGGCGGGATGCGCCTCTTCTTGGACGGCACTTTGCTCGATGAAACGTGGAACGGCACCCTTCGCCAACTGATGCACTCGATTCAACAACGCCTCTATGTCTCGTAACTCTCTCCAATCCCTCATCACCGCGATCGACCAATCGCTCGCGCAAGAAAAAAGCGCCTCCAAACCATCCCGCGGCGGACTCGTCCGCTCTGCAAAAGATGGCATTATTGAAATCATTGGCTTGCCTGGCCTCTCGCTCGGCGAAGTTCTTATGATTGAAGAAGCCGATGCGAGAGCATTGGTGATGAATATCGAAGCGGACGGTGGTTTGGCCGTTGTTTTGAATAATAGTCAGCGTGTGAAAGAAGGGCAGGCCGCCACTCAAAGCGGTGCGACCTTGTCGGTGCCTGTTGGTGATGAAATGCTCGGTCGTGTTGTTGACCCTATGGGCCGCAGCATGGACGAAGGTAAACCTCTTTCAACCAAACAGATGCGTCCGATTGAGCAGATTGCTCCTGATGTGATGTCGCGTTCACCGGTTGAAACGCCGGTGCAAACGGGTATTTTGGCGATTGATGCGCTTATCCCAATCGGTCGTGGTCAACGCGAATTGATCATCGGCGATCGCCAAACAGGTAAAACCACCATCGCGATCGATACCATTATCAATCAAAAAGACCAGAACATGGTCTGCGTCTATGTCGCCATCGGTCAACGCGAAAGCAAAACCGCTGAAGTCGTGCGCACGCTTCGCGATCATGGTGCCCTCGACTATACCGTCGTTGTTTCATCTGGCGCGTCATCCCCTGCGATCATGCAATTTTTGGCACCATACTCTGGCTGCGCTATTGCAGAACACTTTTTGCACCAGGGTAAAGATGTCTTGGTTGTGTATGATGACCTTTCAAAACACGCCGTCGCTTATCGCGAACTTTCTCTCTTGCTGCGCACGCCACCAGGCCGCGAAGCCTACCCAGGCGATGTGTTTTATCTTCACTCCCGTCTCTTAGAACGCGCCGTGAAGCTCGACGAAAAACTCGGCGGCGGCTCGATCACAGCCTTGCCTATCGTTGAAACACAGGCAGGTGATGTCTCGGCCTATATCCCTACCAATGTCATCTCGATTACCGACGGACAAATTTTCTTGGACACCACCCTGTTCTATCGCGGTATTCGTCCTGCGATCAATGTCGGTATCTCGGTGTCACGCGTAGGTTCAGCGGCTCAAACCAATATCATGAAAAAGACGTCGGGCACGACCAAGCTCGATCTCGCGCAGTTCAATGAGTTGGCAGCCTTCTCACAGTTCGCCAGCGAATTGGATGACTCCACCAAACAACAACTCACACGCGGACAACGCACCGTAGAAGCACTCAAACAAAAAGCTCATAAGCCACTCTCGCTCTGGAAGGAAGTCGCGACGCTCTGGGCCGCAAAAGAAGGTGCGCTCGACAATGTTGAGCCACAAGAAGTGCGTAAATTTATCGAGCTGTTCTTGATTCATCTTGAAACGCATGAAGCGGAGTTGATCGACGCCATTCAAAAGGGTCAAAAACTCACGGACGAAGTTGCCGCAGCACTCAAGGCCGCTATCAAGCGCTTCTTCCAGTCCAACTAACGTATGGCATCGCTCATCGAAGTCCGCAAAAAAATCCAATCGGTGCAAAACACCAAGAAGATCACCCAGGCCATGCAATTGGTTGCCGCCAGCCGCATGAAAGGATTTCAGCGCAAAGCACTGAGCTCGCGCGCTTATGCCACCGACTTGCTGCAATTATTGAATGGCCGCCAAGACGCACTCGCTGAAACCGCTTATGGCGAAGCCCGCACTGAAGGCAAAACACTCTTCGTTCTTCTGTCGTCTGACAAAGGCCTGTGTGGCGCCCTCAATGCAAAACTCTTTCGCGCTCTCATCCAAAACCCGATCTGGAAGTCGACACCGCGCGATCAGCAAATGGTGATCACTATTGGACGCAAAGCGGCCGAAGCAGCACGCAATGAAGGTATCGAAGTTATCGAAGCGTTTGAAGGCATCAAAGAAACCTTTGAGCCACTCGTCGCCCTCGACATCGTTCACCGTATTGTCTCGCATTGGACCAATGAAAGCTGCAAAGCGATTCACGTCATTGCTCCTGAGTACGTGAATCCGTTCGTCTTCAATACGACGGTAAAGCAGTATCTACCATTCACTGAAGAGATGCTCAAAAGCCACAACTTGCCGACACTCGGCGAGACGGCGACAACCGATCATCTCTATGAGCCGTCCCAAGAACGTGTCATCGAAGCGCTGACCCTACAGGTCGTGCAGTCGCTCATGACACAATCCTTCTTTGAACTCAAAGCCAGTGAATACTCAAGCCGTATGGTCGCAATGAAAAACGCCACCGAGTCGGCCGGAGAACAGGTACGTAGCCTTACCACCGTTTACAATAAAGCGCGCCAAGCCACGATCACTCAGCAACTCGCTGAGTTGGCCGGAGCCATTAGCGCCATGGAACAAACCACCCTATGAAACAAGCAACAGGAACCGTCGTACGCGCCGTGGGCGTGGTCGTCGATGTCGCCTTCACGGACGCCATCCCGAGCATCTACTCTGCCGTCACGACGCAAATTAATGGCGAGACCTGCATCCTCGAGGTGCAATCGCATGTCGGCGACAATGTCGTGCGCTGTGTTGCCATGTCCTCAACCGACGGCATCAAAGCCGGCCAAGAGGTCACGGATACAGGCGCTCCCATTCAGACTCCGGTTGGTGAAGCCGTGCTCGGTCGTGTATTGAATGTCACCGGTCAAATTATCGACGGCGGCAAACCCTTGCCAGCCAAAACTGAAACGCGTTCGATTCACGCAGCGGCACCAACCTTTGCTGAACAACGCGGTAGTATCGAATTGTTCGAAACCGGTATCAAGGTTGTCGACTTGCTCGTGCCATTTATCAAAGGTGGCAAAACCGCCCTCTTTGGTGGTGCAGGTGTCGGCAAGACCGTTATCATGCAAGAACTTATCCATAATGTCGCCATGTCGTATGGTGGCTACTCGGTATTTGCCGGCGTTGGCGAACGTTCACGCGAAGGCAACGATCTTATTCGCGAAATGAAAGACTCAGGCGTTATCGACAAAGTCTCAATGGTGTTTGGACAAATGAACGAACCACCAGGCGCACGTTTGCGCGTTGGTTTTACCGGTCTCACCATTGCTGAAAACTTTCGCGACCAAGGCAAAGATATTTTGCTTTTCGTGGATAATATCTTTCGCTTCACGCAAGCTGGTGCGGAGGTCTCAGCCCTTCTTGGCCGTTTACCTTCAGCCGTAGGCTATCAGCCGACGCTTGCAACCGAGATGGCCGCTCTTCAAGAGCGCATCACAACAACGCGCAAAGGCTCGATCACCTCGGTGCAAGCCGTGTATGTGCCTGCGGATGATTTAACGGATCCAGCTCCTGCAACAACCTTTGCCCACTTGGACGCTTCGATCACGCTCTCGCGTAAACAAGCTTCGATGGGTTTGTATCCTGCTGTGGACCCGCTTGATTCAAGCTCAACGGCGCTCACCGAGTCGATCGTTGGCAAAGATCATTATGATGTTGCAACACGCGTTCAGCGCAATCTTCAACGTTATAAAGAGTTGCAAGATGTGATCTCGATTCTCGGTATGGACGAGCTCTCTGAAGAAGATAAACAAACCGTTTATCGCGCGCGTAAAATCCAAAAGTTCTTGACTCAGAACTTTCACGTTGCCGAACAGTTTACTGGTACGCCAGGGCAGTTCGTTAAACGCGAAGATACGGTCAAAGGTTTTGCCAGCATCTTGAATGGCGAATGCGACCATATTGCCGAGCAGCACTTCTACATGGCCGGCACGATCGAAGAAGTTTATGAACGACATGCAGCTCACGCTACGAACTCCTGAGCAGGTCGTCTATGAGGGGCCAGCGAGCGTCATTACCGGTGTGAGCGAGCTCGGTGCCTTTCAGCTCTATCCAGGCCACACCGCCATGACGACCACACTCTCGTTCGCACCGATCGAGATTCGCCATGGTAGCTCGGTAGACACCTACTACGTCCGCCAAGGCGTCCTCAATACCGACCCGTTCACCAATCAAACCCACTTGCTCGCCGTGAGTTGCGAACAAGCCGGTGACGCAGATATCAGCAGTCTTAAAGAATACCGTGACTTCGTTTTGGCCCAACTCGACAATCAAGCCAATTTAAACGACTACCAAGTTACGTTCTTGCAAGAATCCGCCAGCTCGATCAATGCGATGATCTCGCATATCGAACAATAACACCCACCCGGGTGTTTTTTGTTGCCCCTTGCCTATTCGACCGTCGTCGACTAGCCTTGCTGCATATGATGAAACCCTACGAAGCAAAAACCTTCGCCCTCGACGAACTCGATGGCCTCAGCGCAAAACAAATCGAAGAGCATCTCAAGCTCTATGCCGGTTATGTCAAAAACACCAATCTCTTGATGGAGAAAATCGAGAGCCACAAACAGAACTCCGAAACCATGGCCATTGAACTCTCCGAGCTCACCCGCCGCATGGGTTTTGAATGGAATGGTATGCGCTTGCACGAAGTCTACTTCTCACAATTCGAGAAGGGCGGAGTTGAATCCACCAAACTTCAAGAAGCCCTCGCCACCCAATACGGATCATTCGACGCCTGGAAGAACCAAGTCACGGCCACCGGCCTTATGCGCGGCATTGGTTGGGTCTTATTGATCAATGACAAAGAGACGGGCAACTTGCACACCATCTGGGTCAGCGACCACGAATACGGCCACCTCGCCGGCACCGACGTCGTTTTTGCCATGGATGTGTGGGAACATGCCTACACTGTAGACTTCGCTCCAACCCAGCGCGCCGCCTACATTCAAGCCTTCTGGAAGAACGTGAATTGGAACAAGGTTGAGACACGCTACAACTAACAAAGAAAAAACCCGCCTATGCGGGGTGTCATGAACGGCGCTTTGCGTCGTTTTTGGTTATATCACTATGAAACACTCCTCAAAAATCGCTTTTTTAAGCATCTTTGCCGCGGTTTTGATCGTTGGCGCAGCGTCGGCAGCCTATAT
>CALMET010000033.1 GCA_937863195.1 uncultured bacterium | reverse complement strand
TCGCAAAGCAAGGTACGAAGCCTTGGCAAGAATGGGCTGTTCCTTATTCTGGAGGAAGTCTAAATCTTGGAGGCCGAGAGCAGGGGCATTAGAGACGAGTGTCGAGAGCGTAAAGAGACTACGTTCTTCAAGAGCTTCTTTCAGCTTTGCTGTGGCGTATGAACGAAATTCGGTGGGAGAGAGACCGAGCTCACGAGAATAGGAGACGAAGAGAATAACCCCATCAAAACTATCGTTAGCAATATGACTCTTGAGGGATTCTTTCACGATCGCTTCAAAATCCTCATTCATCAAAATGCCGGCCTCAAAAGCTTGAGAGAGCGCTTTGCGAGCATAGTCAATATGACCAACAGAGAACATGTGCTGCACTTTTTGAACCACGGTAGCTTTTATTTCTTCTGTTTGAAAATCTTCTTTGGCAGCAAGTCCTGCTTCGACGGTCTGAGCAAGGACACCGAAGAAGGATGCAAGGGCAGTGGAAGAGATATAACTCATCACCCCTTGATTGGCCGCCGCCTTTATTTCTTCTGTTTGAAAATCCTCCTTCATCAAAATACCGACTTCTGTCGCTCTGGAGATTATTGGAAGAGCGTAACTGATACTGCCAGAGGAAAGCCCAACGTTCACTGCTTCGATAGTTACGGATCTGAGCTCTTCAGGTGAAAAATCTTCTTTCGTGACAAGTCCGGCATTGATGGCTTTAGCGAGGCCGGAGAGAGCTTTATCGACCTTTCCGCTGAAAAATTGATTCTTCACGCTTTCAACCAAGGCGTTATGAAAATCTTCTTTAGTAGCAAGTCCGGCTTTAATAATTCGAGAGATTGCAAGGATGGCGTTGTCAATAAGGCCATTGGAAAGATCCCTCTTCACATGCTCAAGCACGACGGATTCAAACTTTTCTGAGAGAAGATTTTCTTTGGTGCTAGCACCAGCTTCGATAGCGCTGGAAAAAATTGAGAGAGCGATATCGACACGACCCTTAGAGATCCAGCCTTTCATACTCTCGGTCAAAGCGCTTTGAAAATCTTCTTTCGTAGCGAATCCAATTTGGACGGATTGAGAAATAACGCCGAGAACATGGTCTATCTTATTTTTGGATAACTCGCTCTTCACGCTCTCGATGGCGGTGGATCGGAGCTCTTCAGGTGAAAAATCTTCTTTCGTGACAAATCCGACTTCAATGGCTTTCGCGAGTCCAAAGAGGGTGTGATCAACATCACCAAAAGAGAAGCTACGCCTCGCCCTGTCGACAATGAAGGATCCGATCTCTTCTGAAAGAAAATCCTCTTTTGTGGCAATACCAGCTTCGATGGCTTTGGAGAAATTAGAGACGGCCTCTGCAACGTAGCCCCTAGAAACCAAGGTCATTATATCTTCGATAACCTTAGCTCTGACCTCCTCCTTTGACTCACGCTCTAAATCTGTCTTTTTAATTTCAACAAGATCAACCTGATTTACTGGAGCTTGTTGATGACGAATCTCAGCTTCATCACCATCTACAAAAGTAACCTCTTTTGCAACACTCAGAACCTCTTGCTTAAGAGTTTCTTGTGTAGACTTAATACCTGGATAGCTCTCCATAAACTTCATAGATGCTTCGCCATAGGATACCTTGTTTGCCAACAGATAGAAACCCTCACAATACTCAAGACTACTTCATTTTCTTCAAAAACGCCTGCTCATCAAGCACAGGAACACCCAGTTTCTGTGCTTTTTCTAATTTTGAACCGGCTTTATCACCTGCAACAACAAAACTTGTGAGCTTAGAAACGGATTCAGAAATATCTCCGCCAAGATTGCGAATCAATACCTTCGCATCATCTCGCGACATCGTCTCTAGCGTACCGGTCAGCACCCACGTCGTCCCTTCAAGTTTACCGCCAGCGGCACGAGGCTTTTCATAATGGATCTTCATCGCCTTATGCAAGCGTTCGGCACGTGCTGAATCTTGCTTATCTTCAAAATATTCGCGAATGGCTTTTGCAACAACCTCACCAATGCCTTCGACGTTTTGCAGTTCTTCTTCGGATGCTGTGACGAAATCATCGTACTTAGTAAACGCTTTCGCTAAATCACGCGCTGTCTCTTCGCCGACATGGCGAATGCCAAGCGCATATAAGAAACGCGGATATGCGATCTCACGCTTTGATTGAATCTCATCAAAGAGCTTTTGCGCGGATTTTTCAGCGAAGCCTTCAAGTGATAAGAAGTCACCTTTTGAAAGCTCAAAGAGATCTGCCGGTTCATGGACGAGGCCGGTTTGGACGAGCTGTTCGACGATTTTATCACCAAGACCATTGATATCTGCCGACATGCGGCCAGACATATGCAGAATGCGCGCCACCTCTTGAGCAAAACAATTCTTATTGGTACACATGGTCGCCACTTCACCTTCGACGCGTGTGACCGCTGAATCACAAATTGGACACTTAGCTGGCATCTTGAATTTCTTTTCTTTACCGGTACGCAACTCCGTCAACACTTTGATGACTTTTGGTATGATATCGCCCGCTTTTTCAATAATCACCGTATCACCTATGCGCACGTCTAAACGGTCAATTTCATCTTGATTATGCAAAGAAGCACGCGAAACCGTGGTACCTGCGACTTGTACCGGGTCCATGATCGCTACCGGCGTCAAAGCACCCGTGCGACCAACCGAGACTTCAACCTCACGTACAACCGTCGTTACCTGCTCAGCCGGAAACTTCCATGCAATGCAGGCGCGGGCGGTTTTTCCGACGACGCCAAGCGATTCAAAAAGCGCATCATCATTCACATTCACGACAATGCCATCAATCCAGTACGGCAACTTTTCACGCTTCTTGCCAATTTCGGCAAAAAGTTTTTCGACGTCATCGAGGTTCTTGCAATACCTATTTGCCGGATTTTGCGGAAAGCCCAAAAGCGTCAATACCTCATGCGCTTGCTCATGCGTGGTGAATCCGATATCGCTAATCAATGAATAACCAAAGAAGGACAATTTGCGCTCAGCAACAATCGAAGGATCTAGCTGGCGGATCGTCCCCGCCGCCGTATTGCGCGGATTCGCATAAAGCGGCTCTCCCCTCTTTTCTTGGAGCTTATTGATGAGTTCGAGTTGTTTGCGTGTAAGATAAATCTCTCCTCTGATTTCAATCCGGCCCCCTCGCCCCGAATCATCCCTGCCCTTCTTTGGGAAAGAAGGCTGACTGAAGAAGTCACGAACGCGTTTTTCATCCAGTTTACCGTGATGCTTTTTCAAAAAAGCATTCACTTCTTTTTCTTCAGGTGTACGCAGTACAAGCGGCACCGCTTCGACCGTACGTACATTATGTGTAACGTCTTCTCCTATCATCCCATCGCCACGCGTTGACGCTTCAACGAGTTCACCATCTTGATACACTATTGAAACAGCAAGACCATCGAGCTTCAACTCGGCAAAAAAATCAAAATTGGCCGACGAAAGCTTTTGAATGCGTGCCAACCAAGCCTCTGCCTCTTCGCGAGAAAAGACATCTTCAATCGAGCGCATCGGCACCTCGTGGCGTACTTTCTTGAACCCCTCCATCGCCACACCAGCCACGCGCTGAGTTGGCGAGTCTTTGGTGATGAGATCAGGATATTCTTGTTCGAGTGTATAGAGCTCATGTTTCAAGGCATCCAAAGCACCCTCGCTGATAGAGAGGGCGTCCAACACATGTTGCTCATAGCGATAGCGGTTAATCGCCTCGCGCAATTTCTCAATACGAACCTTCGCGTCCTGCTTATTCATGCAGGTAGATTATCAGCCATGAAGCGCCTGGGCAAACCAGGCGAGTACTCGTCCACCGCTCAAAAATGCCAATAAAACTCCACCAAAGAGCATTGGCGCAAAGGCCACGCGGCGCAACCCCATAAAGAGGCCGACAATGGCCACTACGACCCCAATCACGACATAAGTAAAGTACCAGGCCTCAAGACTCGCAGAAACGCCTAAAACCGCGCCTGTTGCTGCGGTAAGCCACAAATCAGCAAACCCCATCCATCGACCCTGAGACAAAAACCAAAGACCACCTGTCCACGCCAACCAAAAGAGAGCTCCTA
>CALMET010000032.1 GCA_937863195.1 uncultured bacterium | reverse complement strand
CTTCAAAAACCACGCTCGCCTGATCGAGACCTGACCAAGGGCGTGAGTCTGGATGGTTTTCAACCATGATCGCAATGGGGCGCAATGCCTCTTGGCCAGCCGGCACCATCACGCCATCAAGGCGACGTGGCAACATGGCTTCAGTTGAGGTTGTTGTTTCTTGTTGTGGTAATTGAGCGTCCGGCGTCTGACGAAGCTTATCGCTCAAGATAAAATACAGAAGGGTGATCGAAGCGAGAAGAAACAAAACAGCTCCGACCGCGATAGGCGTTCGGAACTGCTTGAGCTTTTCGATCCGGGCCTCCAACCCGCGGATCAATTGTTGCATATTATTTCTTGGCAGCTTCTTCTTCAGCTTTTTTGGCTTCGGCTTCAGCTTTCTTGATGTCAGCTTCAGATTTAATCGACGAGATGTCAATAACTGGAGCAGCTTCCATGGCTTTCAATTCGTCTTCGGTCAAAGGACGCGAGACAGCAGCGATAGCGATTTCAGGATCGGTGACGATCTCAACACCTTGAGGTGCTTTGATATCAGATACCGAGAGCGAATCTTCAAACGTTGTAAGGGATTCAATACTGAGTTCGAGTTCGTGTGGAAGGTCGGCTGGCAAACAGCGAACTTCGACTTCGTCGAGTGACTGTACAAGTGAACCACCGTGCACCTTAACGGCAGCGGATTCACCAACGAGTTTAAGAGGCACCGTAACAACCATCTTCTCTTTCATGTTTACTTGTTGAAAGTCGACATGAATCGGGTTCATGGTAAGTGGGTGAACCTGCACCTCTTTAATGATGGCTTTTACGCTTGCATCACCTTCTACCGTCACATCGACGAGCGAAGAATAACCTGCGGCGGTAAGCACCTTCAAAAATTCGGAGCGTGGCACCGAAATGACACGAGGCGTCGTGCCAGCACCGTAGATAACGGCTGGAACGCGGCTCTTTGCCAATTCATCTTTGGCGCGGCGACCGACCGAGGTACGGGTAGCGGCGGATAGGGCGTAATTCATAAAAAATCGATAAAAGTAGGCAAAGATTACGCAAAAATAGGGATTACGTCAAGTTAGCGATACTTTGGGGCTATTTGCCTTATATTAGCTGTTTTTTCGTTCAAGGAGCACCTGGCAAAGGTCTCCACTATGCTCGTGGATAGCCGTGTAGAGCTCAAGACACTCGTCCGCCCCCACCGGGGTCGCCCCTTGAAGCCTTAAGGCATCACTCACCTTAAGATCGGTCACCAAGCCAACCGTACTCACCCACCCATGGTGACTGGTCATAAAGGCCAGCATACAACGCCCACAAGTTGGGCAAGTACAGTGAAAAAGCTTAGCGATATCGCTCTCTTGCAATAACTGAACTGCCGCCTCTTTATAGGAGGCTTTACAAAGCGGACATTCAACCACTAAACGCGATGGGTGCAAGCTCATACCCTATTTATAGTACATAAAACAAAAAGCGGAAAGCGTCAGGTGACTCTGAGAATAGAGCAAGGCGTAGCCGAAGCAATATTCGAAGAGGCACCTGGCGCTAAGCCGCTTTTTATCACTACGAGCTAGATGTCGAGATTCTTCACGTACTTCGCATTTGTCTGGATAAACTTTTTGCGCGGAGCCACTTCAGAACCCATCAACATGTCAAAAATCTCATTGGCTTTTTCAGCATCGTCGACAGCAACCACTTTCATGGTACGCACCTCTGGATCCATCGTCGTCTCCCAAAGCTGCTCTGGATTCATTTCACCTAGACCCTTATAGCGCTGGATATTGATACCGCTAACGGTCTTTGTCCCAGAGTCA
>CALMET010000031.1 GCA_937863195.1 uncultured bacterium | reverse complement strand
TTTCAAGTGAGACGGTGTCTTGCGAGATCTTGATGATATGGCGGACTTTGTCGAGATCCTGGCCCATTTCGGCAGCGATTTCTTCTGGCAACGGTTCGCGTCCAAGTTCTTGGATGAGCTCACGTTCGATTTGTTGAAACTTATTAATGGTTTCAACCATATGCACTGGGATACGAATGGTACGGCTTTGGTCTGCGAGGGCACGGGTGATGGCTTGGCGAATCCACCACGTTGCATACGTCGAGAATTTGAAACCTTTGCGGTATTCGAATTTCTTTACGGCTCTAAAGAGACCAATATTACCTTCTTGAATCAAGTCGAGAAGCGACAAGCTTTTACCGGTAAACTTCTTTGCGATAGAAACAACGAGACGCAAGTTGGCTTCGATAAGCATTTGCTCTGCTTCTTTTTCTCCGCGTTCTTTGCGTTTTGCAAGAGCAACTTCTTCTTCACCGGTGAGCAATGGAATTTTACCAATCTCACGCAAGTACATCTGAATCGAATCTGCCGTCAACAATTCTGACGGATCAACACGACCGCGACGCTCATCAACGCTGTGGAGGGTATGCAAAATTTGATCGCGTTCTTTTTGGCGGCCGAGAATACCTTCTTTTTGTTCGACGATGCCAATACCGGCGCCATCAAGACGATCGATAAAGGCTTCATAGATATCAATATAGTCTTCGACTTCAGCGAATGAGTATAAGACTTCATTCTCGGTCAAAAATCCGCGTGATTTGGCTTTTTCAAATAATCGGTCAATCGCTTCTTGTGAAGGCGGTTGGGATTTTTTATACGGTACGCGAACAGGCTGATGCATGATGGCAACAGACTTTCTAACAGCAGGCTTTGGTTTAACAACGGGTGTTCTAATAGCGCTCGCGACAGGCGTCTTCACGGTGTTCGGAGCGGGCTTTAAAGGCTTCTTCGCGACTTTCTTCGGCGAAGGCTTGGTGGGTTGAAACGTTTTCGACATTTTCTGGGACGGTTTCGATGCGGATTTATTGGCTTTCGCAGGCTTTGCTGCTGGGCGTTTGGTTGGCATAAGTGTGCCAGCACGTAGATATTCTCTGCAGTGCCAGCTATTAGGTCAGTTTTTGAAACTGTTCGAGGAGGGCAGTCATGCGCTCATGATCATTGAGGCGTTCTGCTTCCCGCATCTGTTGTTCGAGATGTCGGCGCTGTTGTTTCTTCAGGCGGTCCTGAAGGGCGGCGGCATCCCTCTGTAATTCGCGCTTGAGT
>CALMET010000030.1 GCA_937863195.1 uncultured bacterium | reverse complement strand
TTACCGGCATATCCTTGTTCGCGCGTACGACCATGCATTGAGATGAGATCCGCGCCGGCGGCTTCGATGACTTTGACGAATTCGAGGCAGTCCGTGTCTTTAATCCAACCTAAACGCGTCTTAACTGAGACAGGGCAGGGAACAGCAGCTTTCATGGCTTTGACAATCGCGGCAGCACGTTCTGGCTCTTTAATGAGTGCGGCACCGTTAAAATTGGAGACAAGATTATAAACCGGGCAACCCATGTTGATATCAAGCGCGTCAGGCTTGAAGCGTTCGTAGATAATGCGTGCAGCTTCGGCCATCACCTCAGGATTAGCACCAAAAACTTGTTGCACGAGAGGGCGTTCGCGTTCATCAAACATCGCCATCTTAAGTGTCTTTGGATTCAAACGCACGATCGCCTCAGAACTCACCATTTCGCGAAACATTAATGGTACGCCAACCTCTTTTGAGACAAGGCAAAATGGTAAATCACTCATGTCAGCCATAGGCGCCAAGGCGACAATCGGTTTCTTGTAGGACTTCCAGTCAATCATGGGCGGATAGTAGTATTTTATTGACGTTTAGGCAAGAAAATGCCAGGATGTGGTGTCTTGAAAGGAGAAAACAACGTGCATCAAGACGAGCCTGACGTTCTCGCTCCTTTACCCTCTGACCCGCCTGAAGTCGTTGTCGAAAAAGAGTTGATGGCTTATGTCGTCGAGCTCGAATCGCTCGACTTGCCTCCGAATGCTGTTCGTGATCGGTTGCACCTGTATTGTTTGCAACGTCGTCGTGCATTCGATGACAACCGTCGACTGTCGGCGATGGTCACCATCGCCTTTGGTGCATGTTTTTTTGCCCTCGTCGTGTCGATCATTACGACGGATGATGGGCAAGTACTTTTTGCTATTACGGCTTTGCTCGTCGCCTGCTTGACGGCATTCGCCATTGCGAATGTGATCGGGTGGAGCAAGCGCTTAGATGCATTGGATGACTTCGAGCAACAATGTAACCCACCTGATAACTGAAATGAGCCCTGCTGACTTGCGGGGCTCTTTCGTTACAGGCATGATACCCCCATGTCCGAAAAATTCGTCCTCAAGTCCGATTATAAGCCCTCGGGTGACCAGCCTGAAGCGATTGCAGGGCTTATTCAGGGTGTCCAAGATGGGGAGCGATTTCAGACGCTTTTAGGTGCTACTGGTACAGGTAAAACCTTTACCATCGCCAATGTGATTCAGGCCGTACAAAAGCCGACCTTGATTATTGCGCATAACAAAACCCTCGCGGCTCAGCTCTGTAATGAGTTTCGTCGCTTCTTTCCTGAAAACGCGGTGGAGTATTTTGTTTCGTATTACGACTACTACCAGCCTGAGGCTTATA
>CALMET010000029.1 GCA_937863195.1 uncultured bacterium | reverse complement strand
TGCACGAGACCAAGGTGTATGAGACGACCATCAAGCTTGGTGCTACGAGCTCAACGTTCGATATCGAAGGCGAGATCATTGAAAATGTCGTTACACGTCCACCGACGACTGAAGCCATTGAAAAAGCGCTTGATCAATTTCGTGGTGGTTATGAGCAACGTGCTCCCTTGTTTTCGGCAAAGCATGTGAATGGCAAACGTCTTTATGATTTGGCACGCGAAGGCAAAGCGACCGAAGAGATGCGTCCAAGCAAATTTGTGAAGATTGAATCGATCGATGTACTTGCCTATACCTATCCAGAACTCGCGCTCAAAATCACCTGTGGCAGCGGCACCTATATTCGCTCTATTGCCGACGATCTTGGTCGTGCGCTTGGCATTGGTGGATACTGTCTGACCTTGCGACGTACGCATATCGGGCCCTATCAAGCCAAAGACGGTATCACACCAACGGCGTATAAAATCACCGCTGAAGCCGCGATCCTCCCACTCCCCGAAACACCGGCAAGTGGACAATAGGCTTGTTCTTTGGTACTTTCGCCCCAAGAGCTTTTGGCTGATCTGCTGCTCCCCTACCTAACTTTCCCCTCCGTTTGGAGACCTAACAACAAAAACAAACGTTATGAACGAAGCCCTTATTGGGGCCGGATTCGCTGTGCTTGGCGTTGCTGCCGGTACGGGTATCGGTTACTACCTTCGCGAGCAAAAAAGCCGCCGCGGACACGATGAGATTAAACGCTCGGCTGAAGAACTCTTGAATGCCGCCGCACTCAAAGAGACTGAAGTGCTTTCAAAGGCCAAAGAAAAAGCCATCAAGATTCTTGAAGACGCACGCATCGAAGAGAAGCGCGCTCTTGAAGATGTGCGCAAACACCAAGATGCCTTGCTTGAACGTGAACAAACCGTTCATCGCAAAAGCGAAGACATCGACAAAGCCAAAGTTGAACTCGAGCAATCCAAGCTGCATCTCGCCGAAAAACACGCTGATGCTGAAAAAGCTAAACTCGAAGCGATTTCTGCCGTCGAGCGCGTTGCTGGCCTCACCAAAGAACAAGCTGTTGAACACTTGCTCAAGCGTATCGAAGCCGACCATAACGAGACACTCGTTGGCCGCATGAAAAAACTTGAAGAGCAGGGCGGCGAAGAACTCGACCGCAAAGCCAAGTCGATCATGGCGCTCATCATTCAAAAACAAGCGTCATCCCATGTCGCCGAAACAACGACGACCCTCGTTGAATTACCTTCTGAAGAGATGAAAGGCCGCATCATCGGTCGCGAAGGTCGCAATATCAAAGCCATTGAACTTCTCACGGGTTGTGAGTTGATTATTGATGATACACCAGGTGCGGTTACCGTCTCTGGCTTCTCCCCTATCCGTCGCCAAGTTGCAAAGCGCGCTTTGCAAAATTTGATTACCGATGGACGCATCCACCCAGGTCGCATTGAAGAATTTGTCGACATGGCCAAAAAAGATTTAGCCGTTGATATTAAAAAAGCTGGCGAAGATGCGCTTTTTCAAATCGGTATCCCGGTTGGCAGCATTGATCCAAAGTTCACACAGATTGTTGGACGTCTCAAATTTCGCACGAGCTATGGTCAGAATGCGTTAATGCATTCGCTTGAAGTCGCGCAACTCTCTGGCTTGCTCGCTGAAGAGCTCGGCGCTGATGTATCGGTGTGTAAAATGGGTGGACTCTTTCATGATGTCGGCAAAGCAGTAGATCATGACATGCAAGGCTCCCATCCTGAACTCGGTTATCAGATCATGAAAAAATACGGATTTCCTGAAGAGATCTGTTATCAATCCATTGGTCACCATGAAGATAATCCAAAGACGCTTGAAGCGATTATCGTTAAGGCGGCTGATGCAATCTCAGGCGCTCGCCCTGGTGCCCGCAAAGATTCACTTGAGTTTTATGTGAAGCGCTTAAAAGACCTTGAGCATACCGCCATGTCTTTTGAAGGTGTTGAAAAAGTTTATGCCATTCAGGCTGGTCGCGAGATTCGCGTCTTCGTTAATCCAACAGCAATCGATGATTATTCAGCAGCAAAATTGGCACGCGCTATCGCCAAGAAAATCGAGTCTGAAATGAAGTTCCCTGGCGAAGTGCGCGTGACGGTGATTCGTGAAACACGCACAACAGAATACGCAAGATAATAAAATATCAACGGTATTTGCTCGGTTAAGCCAAATTTTGTATCATCCATCAAGTCTAATCATTGTTCTTAACTCTCGCATATGAACAAGGCAGAACTCATTAATCATCTTTCGGAGAAGGTCGGCATCAATAAGAAGCAGGCCGAAGATTCTATCGAAGCCATTGTAGAGGTCATCACGACGACCCTTCAGCAAGGCGGCGAAGTCAATATTGCCGGCTTTGGCGCCTTCATGGCCAAGACCCGCAAAGCACGTATGGGTGTGAATCCTCAGAACCCAACGCAGAAGATCCAAATCGACGAAGTACGCGT
>CALMET010000028.1 GCA_937863195.1 uncultured bacterium | reverse complement strand
CTCGTCAATGACGGCGCCGTCAGCAGCACCAATGCCCAAAAACTTTTGGCGCTCATGGTCGACACCGGTGCTGATCCAAGTCAGTTGATGGAGGATCATCACCTCGGCCAAATCAGCGATCCAAAAATGATTACTGAAACGGTCGAACGCTTGATCGCGCAGAACCCACAACAAACTGAACAAATTAAAAATGGTGAAGAAAAACTCGTGAAGTGGTTTGTGGGTTGTGTCATGAAAGCCACCGAAGGCCGCGTCAATCCAGAACTCGCAGAACAAGAACTTAAAAAACAACTCGGTCTCTAAAAAAATCTGAGAGATACAAAAACCCCACTCTTGCGAGTGGGGTTTTTGAGATAAGATTAACGGCGTTCCTGTGGGAGAGCCAAGTTAACCTTGATCTGACGGCCGCCGAAGTCCTGTTCGTTGAACATGGAAATCGCTTTTTCAGCCGAAGCTTCGTCGGACATGGTTACGAACACGAAGCCACGAGGGCGACGGGTTTCACGATCGAGAGGGATGAATACCTCTACAACCTCACCAGCTTGAGCGAAGTGGTCGCGGATTTCCTCTTCCGTAGCACGGAATGGAACGCCGCCGACAAACAATTTTGCAGACATGTGCGTGTACATGGGCTCGAAAGCCCAAGAAACAATAATGAGTCAGGATAACCGTTTGCGCCTGACCCACAAAACCTTGGAGGCTTCTCGCACGTGATATCCGCATACATAATGCCATATTAAAGGCAAATTGTCAAGAAGGGGCTTCTGGGGTTCAATAATACCCATGCACAAAAACATCTCCCTCCCCCCTTGCAGCCAACTTCATGACCTTTTGGAGCAGCGTTTGCAGTACCCTGAGCGCATACCCGATATCGACCAAAAAATCATCGATTCATTCGAAAAAGAGTGTGCCGTCTTTGTTTTGGACATGTCCGGCTTCTCATCGGTCGTCCAGCGCCATGGGATCATCCATTTTTTGGCCATGGTCCAGCGGATGCGGTCAGTTGTGCGCCCTTGTGTCGAGCGCTATGACGGCGTAGTCGTTAAGTTCGAAGCAGATAATTGCTTTGCTGTTTTTCCTGATGTCATGCAAGCGCTTGATGCCGCGCGCGACATAAGGCATGAGCTTGCCGTTTTCAACGAGCACACTCCCGACGAAAGTGATGTCCATGTTTCAATCGGTATTGGTTTTGGTAGAACGCTGTTGTTCTGTGATGACTTATACGGCGATCAATTAAACCTCGCATCAAAACTCGGTGAGGATGTTGCAGAGAAAAACGAAACGCTTATTACTGAACAAGCGCATGCACGCGTCCAAAACATTCATAGTGAAATTCTTCCGATAACAATCAGCGGCGTAAAAATACATGCACATCGTGTGTAAAAAAAATATTTTTTGCAAAAAAAATAATCCACAGGTTGCACTTCACACACAAAACAAAAAAGATGTGTTATACTATTTAGTGCATGCGTGAATCAACATCACGCGCTCGACTCCGAAATTTATCGGAGCGACCAAACAGAAAGGAAGGTGTTAAACCACATGGCTATCAAGAAAGCAAAGAAGACGGTAAAAAAGACCGTTAAGAAAGCAGTAAAGAAACCTGCTAAGAAGACCGTTAAGAAAACTGTTAAAAAAGCAGTTAAGAAGACCGTTAAGAAAGCAAAGAAAACGACCAAAAAGCGTTAATCTTTAAACGGAGGAGATCCTCTCATCGCAAGGTGGGAGGATTTTTTTATCTCAAAAGCGACGCCTATGGCGTCGCTTGAATTTTTTGTGTCGTAATCACTTCATTTGTTTGGCTGCGATAAAGCACAACGGTATCCGTATAGCGCAATACCCAATCACCCGCTCTCGCCTGCTCATAAAACATCGGATTAACCGCCTTCAATGTTGCGACATCGTCCACGATAGACCGTATGGGTACTTGGTCTTTTGAAAGACCTATTGTGACCGCTACGCGCTCAAGGGCTTGTTGATACAGTTGCTCTTGTCGTTCTTGAGCAGTCTGCTGTCCTGGTAAAATAGCAAAACGCACATACATAAAACACACCGCCAGCAAACAGAAGATAAGAAGTAGGTAACCCTGTCGAAAAGAAGGTTTCATTCATCGGTATCATACCCCGGTCCTTCGATCTTGCGAAACCCGATACGGTCAGGAGCTTGTTTGTCGCGCAATGCCGCCCACTCTCGCCCTAAGAACAGGGCTTCGTCACCGTAGCGCGATCGAACACGGTCAAGACCCTGTGACACGTCACGCCAATCCACAAAAGAACTCGCCGAGCGATGTTCATGAAGCGAGGGCAAGACAACTTGGCCCGAAGGAGGTTGTAAGTCCGTGAGGGTTACCGCTAAAAAAACAACACGCTCATCCTGCCAAAGCAGACCCAGAAGTTGCGCAGCTTGTGCTTGTAAAACAAGTACGTCATCTGTTTCTGGGAGAAGCTTTTTTTGAACGTGGCGGTAGAGCCCCTCTTCATGGATGCCAACGATAAGCGAAAGGCCGTGAGCGACGAGCTTTTTCTTTCTCAGTCGATCACCGGCGCGGGCCGTTAAACGAGCCAATGTCGAAGGCACTTGCCCTTCTTGATTAACGCGATCTGGCACGCGATATGAATGACCAATACTTTTTGGAATCTCAGGCGAAGAAAAAAGACTGGGGCATTCGATACCGTTTATCGAAGCCCAAAGCGTATAACCAACCTTGCCAAAGTGACGAAGGAGAACAATTGGATCGGCGCGCCGCAGTGCGAGCGCCGTGAGGCCGGCGGTGCCGGGGGCCCTGCCGATGCCGAGATCGATGCGCCCGGGGTGGAGCTCCTCGAGCAGCCGGAACGACTCGGCGACGTGGAGCGGGGCGTGGTTGGGCAGCATGA
>CALMET010000027.1 GCA_937863195.1 uncultured bacterium | reverse complement strand
ATTTTCATTTTGATTTGCTCGGCAACGCGTTCACCGAGAAGAAGGTTAAAAACGTCGCGGGCGTACTGAGTAATATTTTTGTTCAGCTCTTCACCAGCGATGGCGATACTCTTTGACGTCACGATGCCGTTAAGAGAGAGCACGGCGATCTCGGTTGAACCAGCGCCAAGATTCACGACCATCTGGCCGACGGCTTCACCGATATTAATACCGGCACCAAGTGCAGCCGCCAAAGGCGCTTCAACCACCATCACATCACGAGCACCAGCGCTTGTCGCTGCATCACCTACGGCTTTGCGCTCTACCTCAGTCACGTCTAAAGGCACACAGATAACCACCTTTGGACGCGGGATGGTTAATGAAGAATCTTCATGAACTTTATCAAAAAAGTAGCGCAAGAGTTTTTCGGTCACTTCAAAATCAGCGATGATACCGCGTTGCAGTGGACGACTGACATGAATCGATGCTGGCGTTTTGCCGATCATCGCCAATGCCTGCTCACCAACAGCCATCACTTGGTTGGTGCGCTTATTAATCGCCACGACCGAAGGCTGCTGGATCACGATCCCCTTACCTTTAACGAAGACACGCGTATTTTCTGTACCAAGGTCGATACCGAGCTGCTTTGTGAGTCCGGAGAGAAATGAGAGCCACATATTGGCCCCATCTTAATGGGCGGTGAACAAACTTTCCACTACTGTCAACGGTCTAACCGCGGTGACCTTCATCGATGAGTAATAAAAGATATTCAATGACTCCGATCGCGGCGAGCAAAAAGAGAAAAACCGCCCAATTAAGCCAGCCTTGAGCTGAGAGCGCGAGTAAAATCACCGAGAATGCCGATAATAAAAGAGCGTGACGAAAAGCGATACGCACTTCACGAAAAGCCGTATCTTGGCGGCGGCGTACGGTCACGCGCCAAATCGTCCCCAAGAAAGAGAGTGTCCCTAAACAAGCAATGAAGACTGAGAGATAAAATGCTAATAAACCAAAGACACCCGCTTCATACGGATCAACAAAAAAGACGACCGACGATAAGGTCGCCCAAGACAAAACCGCGCCGGCAAACAAGATCAATAACAAAGAACGAAAACTCATGGAACCATTGTAAGCGATCCGTGTCTTATATTCAACGACAGGACCGCCTTGCTCCCCACCATGCGATTTACTTCGTTGCGCAAACGCATTTCTACCACGCGCAATTCTTGAGCGGCAGCAGGAGCAGAAGCAAATGCCGTGAGTTGACCTTCGGCAAAGGATTGAAATTGCACGTAGCTCGCTTTTTCTTCTCCCCACAATTTAATGAGGCAATCTTGGGCCATTTGTAAAAGACGGGTCGCCTCAACTTTTTTGGCGACTTCGCGGTTCATGATGGCGCCTGGGAGAATGCGTCGAATCGGTTGCCAAGCCATATGCGGATACTATGGCTAAATAGCGCGCTGATCGCAAATGGCGCGAAAATCGCAATGCTTACAGGTAAAGACACTCGGCTTTGCCTGAAAGTCTGAGGTCGCGAGGTTTTCGATGCGCTCGTTCAGTGAATCCGCGAAGTCGGTTTTGCCGGCTTCATCCAAGACTTCTACGTCCATCTCTGACCAGTTCTGAATATACTTATAAACCATCTTCGTCACCTTGCCCCATCCACGCTGTTCGAAGGCGCATTGGTAAATGTAGAGCTGCTCTTTTTCTTCTGGGGTGAGCTTTTCTTTTGGATTACCGGTTTTATAATCGATAATCATGAAGGTACCGTCAGGTAATTTATCGATGCGATCGATTTTACCCTTCATCGAATAGGTACCGAGTACCCAGGTGAAGTCTTGCTCAACGGCGAAGACCGTTGGCACATGTTCGTGACAGTCCTTCCAAAAATGCTCAACGGCGCTTTGGGCGAGGGCATAGTATTCGTCATGACGTTCGCGAGATTCGAACCATTCATCGATCCAACACTCATCAACGAGCGCCTTAGCTTCTTCGAGCGTCACCAAGAATCCGTCTTTATTGAGACCGGCCGGCGTCGAGAAGAGATCGGCTTGCTGAGGTGAGGCACGACGAGCATGCAACTCGAGCATATTTTGAAACATCAAGTGAACCGCCTGACCAAAGCTCTTATGATGATTGCCGAATTTTGGGATGCGATAAATATGTTCGTATTTGTACTGCAAAGGACACGAACGAAACGCCGCGAGCTGGGTAAAACTCACGCGCTTCTTCAATTCATAATGCATCACGTCAGAAACGGGCTTTGGCTCATCTGGCACCTTGAGACGATGAGCGGTTTTATCGAGTACCGTCTTTGGGATTTGCGCATCCAGCCCAAGCTCAGACAAAAAGGCCGAAGGCTTTTTTGAACGCGTCCCACCATAATTTGTCGCACCCGTGAGATAAAGCCCGTCTTTCGCACGCGTCACCGCCACATAAAACAAACGACGTTCTTCTTCGATATGATCTTGGGTCGTTGGTTTTTTCTCACTCACGAGACCTTCGGGCAGAGGCAGGTCTTCGCTGCGCGCGCGGGCTGGGAAGCGCTGATCAACCATCGAAACCACGAAGACATAACGAAACTCCAAACCCTTTGAGGCGTGGATGGTCATGATCTTCACGAATTCAGGACCGGTATCTGGATCAAACGGCAAACTCCCCTCCTCGCCGGATTCCATTTCGATATGAAGCT
Organism: uncultured bacterium; assembly: GCA_937863195.1. Next base: position 917 of record CALMET010000027.1, on the reverse strand, counting down.
CGTCCAAGAAGCCGCGCAATGACGCGTCAGCTGTCGCGATTTCGTAACGTTTAATACGATCCGCGAAGGCTTGCAGGTGCTGCAGCTGCTCGCGTTTTACGTTGTCAGGATTCTTCAGCACCATCTCGAGATACCCTGTCGCATCAAGAACATGCTTCAAGGCTGCGATCGGCGAGAACTGGCGAATATTGATCTGCAACTTTTCAACACCATGAACCAAACGTTTCAAAATCAAACGTCCGTCTTGTGAGATGAAGATGCGGTCGGTTTTTTCTTCGTCGATAATCTCGGCCGGGTCGTCCATCGGTTGGCGCGACGCTAAGAGCACAACCTGCCACAAGGCTCTGCCTTTGCGCTTGGCATACATCATGAGGCTCGCGAGGTCTTTGCTTGAAAGATTGACGCAAGGCATCTTCAGGACTCTCCAGACGGCTGATGGCTCGTGATAGCCGTCGAGCAAAGACATGTAGGCTACCAAGTCCAACACGATCGGCTTCGTATACAAACCGCGCAAGGCTAAAAACTGATACGGCACTGCCGTCTGGTCAAGCGCTTGTACAAAAGGCTCAGCGCCATCATTTGAACGCGTGAGAATCACGAAGTCATTCCACGTCACCGTTGGGTCCATGGATTTGATGCGTTGGATCTCTTTGGCAACTTTCTCCGCTTCATCTTCAACGGAGTGCTCCCAAATCAACTGCACGACTCCCCCTTCGCCGCGTGCGGCAATAAGTTCTTTTGTTAACCCTAGGTCTGCCAACTGTACTTCGAGACGGTGTGGGTTATTATGTTGGATGCTTTGATATGCCGTTTTGAGTATCTCGCCATATGAGCGGTAATTCTCTTTTAGAACGATGGTGCGCGCCTCGGTAAAATCCGCGCGAAATTTGAGGATGTTCGCAAGCGAGGCACCGCGA
>CALMET010000026.1 GCA_937863195.1 uncultured bacterium | reverse complement strand
TATCGAAGAAGGCATTCGCACCAGAAGCGGCATCTGCCGTACCACTTGTGAGCGGGTTCAAACTCGCCTTCAAGATGAGTGGATTTTGAGGATTGTTTAGGACAATAATTTCACCAAACCAATTACGCGCCTTAATCACTGACACCGTCTTTTCTTCACCATTCACGCGGATCTTATAATCGGTCGTGGTGTCATCAGCTTCAAGCAAGGTAAGGTCTTTTTGTGCGCCGTCGACATCTGCCTTTTGTCTCAGAGCATTTACCGCCTCTTTCACATCAGCGATCCCTTGAGAGGCTTTTTGAAATGATTCGTCAAAGACACCAAAGTTCAACACCGTAAAACGCGTGCGAGATAATTCTTGAAAGGCGTCGTTCGAAAGCCAAATAGCCGAACGTTCACCCATTAAATCCGTCGTCGTTGTCATCCAGTAATTAGGAAAGTAAGCACTATGTGACGAGCTCAATGAGATACCGTTTACCGTACCCGTTGTTACCACATCTTCGAATTCAGGCTGGGGAGGAAGTCCTGTAGCCTTGCCTTCTTTTAATGCTGCTTCGTACGCTTCACGAGCCTTTTTTGAATCCGCTTTTTCGCGTTGGGCTGCGAGGCTCCAGTCCAAATTCGCCGCATAAGCTGGGGCAAAGCGCGTAATCGTAACTTCGCGGCTACCGTCTTTAAAGCCAGCAAGATTACTAATCAAGCCGCCTACACCCATGAACGTCTGCTTAATCGTAAAACCATCCCCAGGGATGAATTCAATCTCTTTTGCCGCCGCAACCGTCTCGGTTGGTGTAGGCTTTTCTTTAGTATCTGGAATCAGTTTGTCGCATCCGAGGCCAGTAAGCGCGAGTGCCATGAACAGGGCGCCAAATGACGCGATTTTTGAAGTGCTAATCATAATCGTTGGCCAAAATGATCGTGCATTTGCACACCCCTGTCAAACCTTGACCTATTGGTATTTTAATGGTAACCAACGCTCACTGGAGGTTCTAGAGATGAATAGACCAATGGACATTGCCATCTGCCGACAAGTCGCCGAGCGTCTACAGCCGAGGTTCGATGCCTTCATCGAGGTTAACATCGGCATACCCGCGCATGGCCCCATCACTGATGGGGCCGAGCATGTGAAGGAGCGCCTGATCAGCTATGTCGGAGAGCTCTATCAGGTACACCGAGAATTCGGTACCGAGAATGCCATCGGAGCACACCTGCTGAACGCAGAACCGGCACACGGTAACGAAGGAATCACCGCCATGCTTATCTCGTTCTGCTTTTCAGAGGACGGGCTCGGCATCGGTGAACTGGTCAGCGAATTCGGCAAGCAAGGACTCAAGGTGAGCCATGACGATCTACTCGTCTTCGGCAACGAGACCAACCAGATCCTGAACAGCAAGCGCATCCACGAGCTCTCGGAGCACATCTGTATCGAGGAGCTCGCCCGCAACAACAGCTGACCAAACTGCAAGATCCGCAACTCAAGAGGGAGCCCTCACAGGCTCCCTCTCTTTTATTTCTTCTTTTGTGACTAAGCAACTTTAGCGGCTTGTTCAGTGGCAAGCGCTTCATCGATGGCAGTCTTGTTCCATCCAACGATGACTTGACCATTCACAACTAAAACCGGGACGCCCATTTGGCCTGAGAGTTTTACCATCTCTTGGGCTTTGCCTGAATCTGCCGAGACATCAACGTCTTCGAATTCGACGCCTTTGTCTTTGAGGTGGTCTTTGGCGAGCTTGCAATAAGGGCAAGTAGGGGTGGAGTAGATAGTTACCATAAAGGACGATAGTTCAATGCGCCCAGTATACCACACTCCCCTCTTACTGTTTTATAAACCCTGTAGATATCTCACAAGCAACTTCACGCCAAAGCCCGTACCGCCATAACTTTGATCGGGACGCATTTCACGATCCGTAAAAGCTGGGCCTGCGATATCAAGATGTGCCCATGGTGTATCGCCAGCAAAACGCTTCAAAAACAATCCTCCAGCAATCGCGCCGGCTTGACCTTTAGCGCCAACATTTTTGATATTCGCTATGCGTGATTTTACATGATCGGCGTATTTATCAGGTAATGGCAGCTCCCAAATATCTTCACCTGATTGCACCGAGGCTTTTTTCAAACGTTCAATTAATCGCGCATCCGTACCCATCACACCGGCGATTTCTTCACCAAGTGCCACGATACAGGCGCCGGTAAGCGTCGCAAGATCAACTAAGGCGTGTGGCTCTTGTTCGCGTGCATAAAGCAACGCATCCGCCAAAACAACACGACCTTCAGCATCGGTGTTTTGGATATCAATGGTCGTTCCATCCATGGCGGTAACAACGTCACCTGGGCGATAGGCTTCGGCAGAAATCGCATTTTCTACCGCGATAAAAATCCCATGCACTTCGATATCGAGATCAAGCGAAGGCAAAACCTTAAATAAACCGAGTACCGCCGCAGCGCCAGCCATGTCCATCTTCATGGTCACCATGCCATCACTCGGTTTAAGCGATAAACCACCCGTATCAAAGGTCACACCTTTGCCAACAATCGCGATACGTTTTTTTGCTTTCTTTTTTGGTTTGTAAACGAGATGTACCGTATATGGTTTATTCACCGCACCACGCGCCACGGCGAGGGCGGCACCCATCTTCTTTTTCTCCATCTCTTTTTGGTCGAGGACGGTGATCGAGAGTCGCGATGAGCTATCCGCAATCTCTTGAGCGATCTTTACCAATTCTTTTGGCGTCATTTCATGCGCAATCGTGTTTACAAGATCACGCGTCACATGAACGCCTTGCGATAAGAGCTTCGCTTCATCCGCGCCTTTTTCGATGGCTTTGGCATTGGTAGAACCGTGAGCGATCCATAATAATTCTTGCACCGCACGATCGGATTCTTTTTGCTTTGCTTCTTCATGATAGGCGTGAAACGCGTAGGTCGCTCCATACCAACCCTCCATCACGGTCGACGCGGATTCTTTTGGCGAGAAGGATTGCAAAAAAGGCTCGCTCAATAACGCGACATGTTTTGCATGTAGCTCTTTAGCTTTTTTATACGCAGCACCTCCGATAAGACGAAGGTCGTCAGCGACAATACGTTTGCGATCACCGAGCCCAAGCAAAAGCACTTGCGCAACACCAAGCTTTCCAAAGCTCGGTACAATCGCGGTCTCGCGCTTATTGCCCTCAAAACCGATTTGATTGAGCCAGTTCAATAATCCCCCATCCCAAAGCTCATTTAGCTCTTGAAATTCAGGCTGCTGCTTTAAGCCCTTCCATACCGGCACGATGAGAAGATCGGCGGAGGCTTTTTCAATAGCTACCGAGCGGACGCGTAATTGCATAGATCTCGACCTTAGAAACAGGTACGAAAAAAGGCAAGCCGCACGCAGATGCGCGACTTGCCTTCATTCAGAAATCGCCTTTTATCCTCTGGCGTAGAGACCGGGCAGATGCTTTCGCATCTCTGCCGCCATCTTTGGGGGCAAGATGTCTTCGATTGTCACCTCAGCCATCGCCCCGCCCGCCTTGCCCCAAGGCACTTGGCACATACTGATCACATCTTTGCGCTCGGTAATCACGGGTGTGCTCTCTTTGCGA
>CALMET010000025.1 GCA_937863195.1 uncultured bacterium | reverse complement strand
TGGGCGGGACTATTCAGATGGATTTTTTAATGGGTTTGAGGCATTATGCTCCAATGAACGAAACGTTTTTACAGCGCCAAGTGATCCCACTGGTGCTTACCGTGGTGACCTGCGTCACCTTGATTGCGGCTTATTTTGGACAGATCCATCTTTTGAACGTCTTTACAGCGAATGACATTAGCTTGCAGATCCGTTGGTATGACGTTTTGATTGGTATGACGATTTACCTCAAAACTTCGATTGATTTTGCCATTTTTATTGGTCATCTCATGAGCCGTAATCCAGGCTATAAGTCACGTGTCTCGATTGAGATTGCTACCGCGGTTGGTAATGCCCTCGGGACCATGGTCGTTTTGACCTTATGGACGTTCTTCAAAGAAATTCGTTGGCTACTTGCTTTGATGGTGTTCATCGCTTCTTTAGTGTTGATTAAGATGGCTGAAGATAGCCTTGAGCACGCGGTTGAGGGTGCGGCCGATAAATCCGCCTTAAAGCGTGTGGCGATGTTTTTTGAAAAAGGTTTATCGTTTGTGAATAAGGCGATTGCGCCTGTTCTCAATAAAATCATCCCACATGCCAGCATGAAGGCAGGTGGGGAGAATATGCGTTTTTGGCCATTGTTTGGTGTGGCGTTTTCGGTGCCATTCATCTTGGGTTTGGATGATTTTGCCGGGTATATCCCACTCTTTAATGTGGTGAATGTGTGGGGATTCGGTATTGGTGTTTTTCTGGGTCACATGATTCTCAATATCCTGCTCTATATCTCACCGAGTCGTACGATTAAGATTGTGAAGAATCCGTGGATTGCCTTTCTCGGTGCCTTTGCGTTTATCGCACTTGGTGTTTGGGGTCTCTATGAGGTGATTCATTTGATTGGGTTTTAAAAATCCCACCTAGCGAGAGGTGGGATTTGGCAGGAGAAGCAAGCCAAGAGCTAGAAGGGTCGCTCGATGTGCTCGGGTGTAGGCTTTTCAGCGCTCGACACGTCAGCCTCCGTGGGCGAGGTAGCGGTCGGCTTCGCGAAAGCGGGGCGGTTGCGGTGACCGAGGTCGCCGAAATAGCTTGAGTTACACGAAGAACAGTGGCGGGTCGTTCTTACTTCATCTCTCCAGCACATATGAACTTCTCCTGTTGAGGATTATCGATGGACACGGCCTATTGAGCATCATAGCGCCCCATCTCTTTTTTCTGCAACAAGGGGGATAGAGGCGTGTATTGCTTATCGCTCCGACGTCAGAATGGTAGGGTTCTGTTTATGAAAGATTCTCAAAAAATCCGGGTTGAGCGGGTGATGATGAAGGACGGGTTGTCGCTTGCCGTAGAAGAAAACTCGCCACAGGATAATCCGCTTGGTTGGGTTCTTTTGGTGCATGGCTTCGCGGGTAATCGCAGTGAAAATGGTTTATTTGATGCGATGGCAGAATCGTTCGTCAAAAATGACTTCGTTGTTCTGCGATATGATTGGCGCGGGATTGGTGAGAGTGAAGGGTCTTTTGCGAATACGCCACTTGCAACGCATGTTGAAGATCTCATCACATTGTATGAATGGATTGTGACTCGTTATGAAACGATACCATCAAGTGCCGTTGGATTTAGTCTCGGTGCTGCATTGCTGGGATTAGCGCATCCTCTTTCATTTGATCGATTAGTCTATCTCAGCCCGGCAGTTAGACCGAATCTGTCTATGTGGCCACGATATGAATCTCTTTGGGCAGCGACAGCAACGAGTCCCGTTCTTAAAGAAGGTGCGTCTATTTATTTAGGAAGACCCATTCTTGAATCGTTAAGGGATACTGATTTAGGTGAGAAGGCATTTGATCGCGATGTGCCATTATTGGTTTGTCATGGGACTGGAGATACTCGAGTTTCGCATGAATTTTCGCAGCGTGCATTTGAGCAGGCATCTGAACATCGAGCATTAAGGTTTGAGACCTTTGAGGGAGCATCACACACTTTTGTCCAAGTGAAATGTATTGGGAACGGTTATTCTCAAGTATTCGTGAGTGGATTGATCCAACGAGAACGTATTTCGAAAAAACAAAGAAACAAATTTGAAATAAAAAACGCCCAGCCTTGCGGCGGGCGAGTGGTGGACTCGACATGGGCGAATCAGCAGTCTCTCAGCTCACGAAAGAGCTTCTTGATCTCTTCGGTGGTGGTGCCGAGTTCGGCGGGGACGTGCATGGGGCCGATCATCAGCAGTTCGGGCTTGTCGTCAGTCTCGAGAACGAGGCAGAACCGAACGGGGGTCATGAGGCCCGAGGCGATGTCGGCGCTCACCAACTCCTCCTTGATGAGGGATGTGGCCCAGCCCCACTCCTCGAGAGAGAGGCGTGCTTCTCTTGGCTGGCACTTGTCCATGTCATCGTGGTCCTTCCAGAGCAGCTCTCTGAGCGAGGCAAAACGGGCGAGGTCATCATCGCTGAGAGATGAAGAGGTGTTTGAAGTTTCAGTGGTCACGTAACTCCGTCGTTAAGACATGGTTGAATGCTTAACGCATCGAAGTTTTCATAAAATAATGGATTTGTCAATCGGTAAACAACAAGCCCCGCTCAGTCTATCGAGCGGGGCAGGTGAGAGATGGCTACTTGGACGCGAAAATTGTTTCAGCGTCCCAGAAGTGTTTGAAGCTGAGTATCGGGGCGCGGAAGGCTTCGTCATCGATAAGGCGATAGAAGTAGTCGTCTTGGCCGAGGGCGTAGCACCGGTCGTCAAGCGTGATCGTGAACTGGTTGGGAGGCACGTCGATGACGAGACAATTGCCAGCCACGCACGGGTCGTGAACTTCGAGGTACTTTTGACGGCACTTCGCGAGCATCACATGAACCGGCACGGCTTCGATCTTGCGCTTGGTCTTGCTTGCGATCTTCAAGAGTTCGATGCAGACACGTTCAGGTAGCAGGATTCGGCCGGTATCGGTCTCGATGTCGAAGTATCCGATGATGGCATTGGTACCCAAGTCGGTGACGCGCACGCGTCGAGAGTTCGCTTTTGGCTTGAGCATATGGCCACTAAGATTGTGACCGGGCTTACCAGCACGCCGAATCTTGAGAATGGGCGGGCCGGGGTTGGCGATTCCAGAAATGGACACAGACACTCCTTGAAACAAAACGATGAGAGGTGCAAAACGCCTCTAGAAGACAGGATTCGCACTGTTTTGTCAATGTATTACGATGGACAAAAACAACGACCTTAGCTAAGCTCGGCGCATGAAAACGACCCGCGTTTTAGCCATCGAGTCGAGTTGCGATGAAACCGCCATCGCGCTTTTGTCTGTGGATGAAACGGGGAAAAGTGTTGAACTTGTACACAATCTTGTTTCATCCCAAATCCCCATCCACCAAAAGTATGGCGGAGTCGTGCCTGAGGTCGCCGCTCGCTCTCATGTGCCTGAAACGGTGTCGCTTTTGACTCAGGCTTTGGGCGACAAAGGGATGGATTCGTTCGATATTATCGCGGTTACCCAGGGTCCTGGCTTGGCGACGGCTTTGCGCGTTGGTATTGAGGCGGGTCGTGTTTTAGCCATGTTGAGTGGCAAGCCGATCATTGGCGTGAACCATCTTGAAGGGCATTTGGCGTCGGCATGGCTTGATGAGAAGGCTCGTGAACACTGGGAGTACCCGATGCTCGCCTTGATCGTTTCAGGTGGTCACACCGAGCTTGTGCTCATGAAAGCGCCGGGTAAATACAAAATCGTCGGACAAACGCGTGATGATGCGGCGGGTGAAGCGTTTGATAAATCCGCAAAGTTGATGGGATTACCGTATCCAGGTGGTCCGCAGATTTCAAAGCTTGCCCTTGAAGGCGATGATAAGGCTTTTGATTTGCCGCGCCCGATGTTGAAAGACAAATCACTCGATATGAGTTTTAGCGGATTAAAAACGGCGGTACGTTTAGCGTGGTTAAGTGTCGCCGGTGAAGAAGGTGTGGCACGCGAGACGGCAAAGAAAAATCTTTCGGCTTCGGTACAGCGTGCGATTGTTGATGTACTCGTTTTTAAAACGATGAAGGCGGCAAAGAAGTACAAAGTAAAAGCGATTTTGCTTGTTGGCGGTGTTTCGGCGAATGCGCTTTTGCGTGAAGAGCTCGGTACCGCGATTGAAACGCAATTAGCTGGCGTACGCTATTTCCCATCCGATAAACGCTATATTACTGACAATGCGGCGATGATTGCCGCCGCCGGTTATTGGCGCCATCAACTCGGCGAATCCCATAACTGGAAGACCATGGATGCAAAACCTGAATGGAATGTATGAAGCAAGAATTTACCATCACCACTCTCGAAGATTGGAGAACGCTCGCAAAAGATCTTGCGAAGATTTTGATACCTGGCCACATTTTTGCGCTGAAGGGCGATCTAGGTGCTGGCAAAACCACTTTTGTACAAGCGCTCGCTGAAGCCATGGGTTCAAAAAGCACGCCTAAGAGTCCAACGTTTTCGTTAATGCGTACTTATGGTGTTAAAACAGCGTCTGGCATTAAGCGCTTGATTCATGTTGACGCGTATCGCATTGAAACCGACGAAGACTTTCGTGTGTTAGATTTGGACGAAGAGCTCGCGAGTGGTGACGCGGTACTCGCCCTTGAATGGCCAGAGCGTGTCGATGGTTGGATCAAAAAACATGAGAAGCACGTTCTCATGTTCTCGATTGTGCAGAAAGGCGAGACGAGGATCGCGACCCTTGAGCAGAATTAAGCTTCTTTGCCACGTCGCTCGCGAGCTACGTGGCTTTGCCCGTCCCTGGCTCTAGGAGCTCGGAATCAACGTTAGCGATGGCATAGACCTCTTCGACGCTGGTGATGCCGTCCAAGGCCTTTAAGAGGCCGTCTTGAGCCATGGTGATCATACCGTGCTTCATTGCGAGTCCTTGAATTTCAGATTCTGAGGCGTCGCTGTCAGGGCGGAGGATCGCTTCTTCGACGTCATTGGTGATGGTGAGGATTTCGTAGATACCAACACGGCCTTTATAACCCATTCCGCCACAGGTCGGGCAGGTTTTATTGTCGCCTGGACCCATGAATTTCCATTCAGCTTCTGGAGGGACGGTTTCGCCGCTCGCTGCCGGGATGGCTTTTAATAATTGTTGCGTTTGTTTGAGTTGAGGGGCGCTGAGTTTGGTTGGGACTTTGCAATCAACACAAAGTCGGCGCAAGAGACGCTGGCCAATCACGGCATTCAAAGCCGGCGCCAATAAAAACGGCTTCACGCCCATCGAGAGAAAACGTGGAATCGCCCCCGCAGCAGAATTGGTATGGATGGTTGAGACGACCAAGTGACCTGTTAGCGCCGCTTGAACGGCGATATCAGCTGTTTCGGTATCGCGGATTTCACCAACCATGACGATATCAGGGTCTTGGCGAAGAATAGAGCGCAAACCATCGGCGAAGCCGTAGTTTTTACCGTGTTCGATTTGGCTTTGGTTGATGCCCTGTAATTTGTATTCGATCGGATCTTCGAGTGTGATGATTTTGTCTTCTGGTTGATTGAGACGTTTCAAAATCGCATAGAGCGTGGTCGTTTTACCCGAACCGGTAGGACCGGTGGTGATAATCATGCCAAGAGGTTTTTCGATCTCAGCTTTAAGTACCTCAAAGGCATGACCACGAATACCGAGGTTATCAAATTCAAGAGCAATAGATTTAGGACGCAAAAGACGCATGACCACGGACTCGCCAAAAGCCGTTGGCAAAAAACTCACACGAATATCGACTTTTTCGCTGGTGAGATAAATGGTGATACGACCATCTTGAGGCACGTCTTCGATATTGATTTTTACGCCGGCCAAGAGCTTTAAGCGCGTGATCATTTGCTTCCATGCCGTTTTGGGGAGAGTGGCGCCTTCACGCAAACGGCCGTCCATACGAAAGCGGATTTTAACATCTTCTTCTTCGGCCTCAACGTGAATATCTGAAGCGCTCACTTTTAACGCGGCACCAAACATCAGAGTAATGACATCACTCGTGCTCACTTCTTTGATCTTGGCTTGAAGGTCGGCGAAATTACTTATCTCCTTTTCATACTTCACCAAATCATCTTCGTTAATGCGGTAGCCATAGACAATCTCTTTTGGGGTCGGGAGTTTTTCGTAGAGCTTGAGGGCTTTTTCGAGTGAATGCTCACTTACGATATAGATTTTCACGTTCGCGCGACGATCTTTGGTGATTTCGGCCGCGAGAGCATCAACGTCTTTGCTTGGTTGAGTGACGCCTAAGCGCACTTCATCTCCCACCAAAAAGAATGGCACCACGTGCAGCGTTTGTGCCGTATCTCGCGAGATCAACATCAAGGCTTCAGGAGCGATGGGGAATCCTTCAAGCGAGATATAAGGCAATCCGAGCTGGGAAGCTTTGCTGGCGGTGAGTTTTTCTTGGTCTTGAAGCGCGATCTCGCCGATCTTTTCTTGTAGGGCATTTTGGGTGCCCTGATTATCGGTCAGGGTTTTGGCTTTTTTGTCTGATGGTTTGCTGGTCGGTGGTTTGAGTCCTCCGGCGGCTTTAACCGTCGCGGCTTTTGCCGAAGAATCGTCCGAGCCGGTGCCGGAGCCGCTTGGTTTTTTGAGAAGGTCCTCAATAGAGCGAAGGGTAGCCATAGATGAGGCTATTCTAGCACAAAAAAGAAGGCCTAAGCCTTCTTCATGAACCAACGCACGAGGCGATGTATTTTTGGGGCAAGACCACCTTCGCCGAGACGTAGATAGAGGTGATGCCAGACGCCATATTGAAACGAGACCGTGATCGCCGCCGTGACAAACATAATGCCGATAAAGAGAGCGCCACCAAAGAGGTAGGCTGCATAGAGAACTGTCGGATTATTCAACAGGGCTGCCGCGACCATGACCAAGAAAATCGGTACGCCCATTACAACGAACCCGAGCGCTGCCGCCGAGAGGGCAAGGGCATTGATAAGCCAGAGGGCAAAGCCAAGTTCGATCAAGTGTAGCCATTCTTGGCGAGCCATGGTCCAGGCACGCACGAGACTTTCAGCTAAGCGCGCGCCTTGTTGAACAATGGCATTAAGCGCAAAGATGTGGGTCGCTATCAATAATACGGTGAGGGCTAAATAGACCAGCGCGCCACCAATAGAGACGAGGGTGAGAACCACGCTCGGCGTGCGCTGCGACAGAACATAAGGCACCAAAAGCGCAAAACGGATGATCCAGGCAAAGAACCCAGTGATAAAGGTGAGTCCAACGATTTGCCAAAGATGTGTACTCGCTGAGCGAACAGCTGTTTTTGCCAATGAATCTTTACCGGCCGCGCGACCGCCATGACCATAGACGAGAACGCCTTGGGCGAGACAGGAGAGCAAGAACACACCAACAACTAAAAGTACCGTGATAGCGATATTAACGATAAAGTAAGCGCTATTTGGTGCGGCTGCATAGTCACGCACCCAGCCTTCAACCGTTTGAAAGATCGCTGGGGTAAAGAGCAATGAGCCTGTCCCGCGCACAGATTGAAAGATATTCGCTGCGACATCGAAGAGCCCACCGCTGACAATAGCGCTTGCGAAGATGGCCCAAGGCCACATCCAACGTTCAAACCATGCCGTCTTAAACGAGGCAGGGATCACGTCACGATAGAAGGAGCGAAACAGGGCGCTCTGTTTTTTGCGAATCATACGAGAGGATTATAACACAAAAAAAGCACGGTTATAGACCTTTGAACAAAGCGGTGATCTTTGGCGGCAGGTTACTCGCGAGAATGGGGTGCAATAGCTTCTTTAACGCGTCTCGTTGTTTTGGCTTTAGTTGCTGGATGTCCGTTTCAAGTTTTGTGAAGTTGCGTACAAGTTCTGCGTCTGACGGATTCGTTTCTGTGATTGTCGGATGAGGGGTTTCGCCAGCGACTTCCATAGACCGGCTGAGCCAGACCGTGGTTTCGGGGTCGGTTAATTGATCATTGCTAAGTGAGAGCAAACCAGAAAAGCGGATCGTGTCCAAAACAGCGCGGGTCTGTTGTTTTTCGGCTGGTGAAAACGTGAGGTTGATCATGTTTTCGGCATGGCTTGGCGACAGCCACTCATCAGATGACTCGGAGGACTCTGTATTGTCAGTTGACTCTTGCGTTGACTCGAGAAGCTCTTCGGTTTTTTCGAGCGTCTCGGCAAACGCGCTTCTTTGGAGGCTGGCGAGGGTTTTTTCAGATCCTGCTGTGCCTGCTGCCGGGGTGCCGTCGACTTCAAATGTTTGATTAGTACCATTTTGCGTTGGAAATTCAACCAGCGAAAGGGCGTGTGCGTCAGTGGTCTTGATACTGGTGCCATCGACAAGAAAGCCGGTGCCTACGCTCGTCTTAATACCCTTTGATAAAAGCATCGCAGAGGTCAGTGTTTGAAAATCCGTACAAACACCGGCATAGAGTTTGCCTGAGGTTTCTTGGGTAAGGCTGAGCTCGGTAAGTCTATTCTGCATGAACTCGATTTGATCTTTCCAGGATTTTAACGAGTTCTTTTGGTCGAGAATGTCCCCATTATCAAAATCGTAAAAGCCGTATTTCTTGCTATAGGCTTCGATGAGTTTAATCTGGTCAGCAACGGGCAAGGCTTCAATGCCTTTAAGAAATAGTTGCGCATGCTCGGGGAGGCTTGAGGTAGCGTACTCACGTAATTCAGGAGAAGGTGGTTTTACCTGCTTGGCATATTCTTCGAGCGTGAGCTTAGCCGGGAGCGAGTGCGGTTTTTCGGGGGAGAAATCGTAGTGAAGTTTTGGCGCCTCAGTTGAAGCAACCTTTCGGGTGTTAATCCAGTCAATCTTGGGATCGACCGAGCTCACTTCATAATCATTTTCATTGCGTTCAAAATACACTTGGGTGCCAGGGATTGGATCATGCAATGGTTTTGGTAGGATTTGATACCTGGATAGGTTCGGGATAGTGACGGTGATATGACGTCCCTCATCAGTAGGTCGTGACTGAAGATCTTCTACGTCGTCGCTTTCGGTCCATAGGCCAGTCTCTACGTTGAAGTCCCCATACTTCTTTTTATAGAGCATGCCGTAATACGGCTCTGATAGGGTAGCGATTTCTACAGATTCTTCTTTTGGGTCACCGGAGTCTTTGCTTGATTCGTAAGAAGGATTTGAATTAAACGCTTGATCAACGGTCTTTGATGGTGATTTGAACTTGCCCATTACTCCGGCTATCCTTTCAGCGGCATCGGTATCGCCATAGGCAACCTTGGCATAATTCAAGACATCTACTCTTTTACTGATAAATGGTGACCGTAATAACTCGGGGATATTTTTTTTAAGACCATCAATAATACCACCCATTGTTTTGATACGAGGAAGATCAAGGCTTTTAAAAGATCGCCCCTGGGGAGGTCGTAGCTCGTCGCTACGTAATAGATTGCTAACGCTTATGGCAAGTTTATTTAGTTCGGATTGATCGACATCATCTATCTCGTTTGTGCTGAGATAATCAATGAGTTTTTTCACTGAACCAGCTTTTAATTCACTCGTCTTGTCTTCTGACGAATCTACGGTATCAAGATATTTTTTCAGGTCTCTTTTTATGTCACGCAAGCTTTGTCTTAGAAGAGATTTTGCATTTTCTGAAGAATAGCCTGTATTGGCTTTTTCTCCTGTCTGTATTTGCTGAAGTAAGGGGCTGAATCCGAATCGACCTTCAGATTTTGTGATGATGTCACCTATCGTTGGTTCATCGTCCTTCCAGAGTTTGCTCGCGGCTTGTGAAGCCCTGGCTTCACTCACTTCAAGCGGGCTTGATTTGGGTGTCTTTGGCTGTTGCTCAATCTTTGCTTGGGCTAAGCGTTTGGCTAGGTCATTGTAGACAGGTTGAAGGACTTCGATGGGTTGGAGTATTTCGTTTTCAAGTTGTTTGTCATAATCAAGCCACTGTCTAAATTTCTTTTCGGCAAAGCTATGAGCAAACAACCCACGAATTTGCGCTGGTTCAAGGCTTGCTGCTTTCGCCGCGGTGAGAGCTGATCTTTCATCGCTTTGTTTGACGAGAACATCAACGATCCCGGCCTTTTCTTCGGCGGTAAGTTTGCCTTCGCGTAAACTCGCGCCTACTTCATTAAAGATGGCATTAGCAGCCGTATTTTCAGCGACGATGGCATCCATCTGCTGTTTGGGCGATGGGAGTGATTCAGCTTGTTTGTCGGCGTGCTCTTGTCTTGGTTCTGTTTTAGGAGCGCCTTGTTTCAACATGATGCCATTGTAAAACACAAACACCCTGCATAACAGGGTGTTTGGATTGCTAAACTTTCTTCTTGTTATTCGGATTCGCCGGTGGCAATCCAACAACGTCTTCAAATTGTTCGCGTTCGATGGTTTCGTTTTTGACGAGGTATTCGGCGATGCGGTCCATGGCGGGGCGATTGTCGGCAATGATCTTTTCGGCGGTTTTGAGGCCTTCGCTGATCAATTGGTCGATCTCGTCA
>CALMET010000024.1 GCA_937863195.1 uncultured bacterium | reverse complement strand
GTATTGCTCGTCTTGCCGCTCGTTGGCGTGACCTTTGCCGTTGTCTTTTCAAAAGCCGGCGCCCTTTTTAAGCAGTCTCAAGAAGTGGTCGACAAACTCAATAAAGTCATCAATGAGAGCATTCTCGGCGCAGCGCTTATTCGCGTATTGAATGCCCAGCAAAAAGAATATGAAAAATTCTTAAAGGCCAATACCGAGGCTAAAGATGTTGGCATGCAGATTCTCGCCATGTTTGCAGCCATGATCCCGATTGTGACCTTTGTATCAAATATCGCCGGTTTAATCATTCTTGCGCTCGGTGGTCACTTTGTGATCACGGGCTCAATGACCCTCGGTGAACTCGCCGCCTTCAATAGCTATCTCGCCATGCTTATCTTTCCGATCATCATGATTGGATTTATGAGCAATATGATGGCGCGCGCAGGTGCCTCGTATGGTCGTATCGTTGAAGTTCTTGAAGCACATGAAGATGTGCCAACGGGTACTATCACTTCTGCGATCCATGGCGATATTGCTTTTAGTAATGTTTCGCTCAACTTCGAGAGTAAACCGATTTTGAAAGATGTCTCATTTGACGTGAAGGCCGGCACACGTACCGCGATTCTTGGTCCAACCGCGGCAGGCAAGACCCAACTGTTAAATATTCTTTCTGGTTTACTCATCCCAGAAAAGGGGACGATCACGTATGACGGACACGCCATCGGCGAATACCACTCACTCTCTTTTCACTCACAAGTCGCCCTCGTCTTTCAAGATAGCGTAATGTTCAACTTGTCTTTGCAAGAAAATATCGCGTTTAGCAGCAATGCCAGCCCTGAAGCCGTTGCCAAAGCCATCGAAACGGCTGAGCTCGATGATTTCATCACCGCATTACCAGAAGGCTTGGATACCCTCGTGTCAGAACGTGGTACCAGTCTCTCAGGCGGTCAGAAGCAACGTGTGATGTTGGCACGTGCTTTGGCGCTAGATCCTAAGGTCTTACTTTTAGACGATTTCACCGCACGCGTTGATAACAATACTGAGGCTCG
>CALMET010000023.1 GCA_937863195.1 uncultured bacterium | reverse complement strand
TTCTGGGACATCGTGCAAAATACCGGCCATGATAATGGGCGCCGGCATATGCATTTCAGCCAAATAATATGCCGTTGCAAGCGGATGAATGATGTACGGCTCGCCAGAAGCGCGCTTTTGACCTTCGTGGGCGTCTTTTGCGAAGGCAAAGACGCGTTTCATAAGCTCAGCATCAGCTTTTTTGTCGTATTGGCATACCAACTCACACAGGCCTTCGATGGTCTGTGTTTCTTTTTGAGCAGTTGGTTGCGATGAATTCGGCATAAGGTAGACTTCTGTTATAATCAACCTTTGCGACTTTGTGAAGAGGGGGTAAACTGAGCGGTAACTATGTCGAACCTTTCTGGAGCTCCCATGAGCATGCCTACGGCCGCTGTTGAAGCAGGCACATCTACTGAATCCGGCTCATCTGGTATTGAAAAAAGCGTTGAAGCCGCCATTTCAAGCGGCAATGCCCCTGCGCTTGTACAAGCCGGCACACAGCTTACGCAAGCCGCGACCCAAAGCATTGCGGCCATTGCCGCCGCAGATCCAAATGAAGCTCATTTGCCAGAGCAGGGCGTTATTGGTGCTATTGCCGGCCAAGCAAATGGCCTGGCGCAAGAAGCACATCGAAATTACGTAAATAGCATTAATGAAATTTTAAAGGAGCCTGAGTCTGTACCTACGCCTGAGCCGGTACCAGAGCCGTTGCCAGTAGTTGTCGTACCAGAAGCCGTCACACTAACACCGCCGAGCATGCCAGGGTTTGAATCGCCTCGGCCTGCTGAGGCACCGGTAGCTCCGCCGACGATTGAAATTCATCCTATTGCTATTGCGGCTCAAGTCTATCTTGATGAGCGTGATGCAACAGATCGTATTTTGAATGCGAGCCAACCAAACTATGAAGGTCATTCTATCCGCAGTGCGGTGCCGTATTATGAAGCGGTTTTAGCGCAAGATCCTTCTGATGAGCAGTGGCAAGCCTTTGTGACGGCGCTAAAACTCGAATCTTCGTTCTATGAAACGAAATTGCGACGGGCGAATCTGGCTTTGCAAATCAATGAATTACAAAACAACATTGAGGACAATCGCAAACACAACATTTTGCCGACGGCTGAACAGGCTGAGCAGCTAAAGCAGTTGCAGCAAGCATTTGATAAGATTAATGAAGAGGTTGCACGGTCTGAGCAGGCAAAGACACAGGCCGAAGACCAGTATCACGCAACGCAGTAACAAAAAAGAGACTTAACGTCTCTTTTTTGTTTTGCTCGATGGAGCTTTATTGGCAATGAGTTCGAGGGCTTTTTCAAGGGTGATTGGACCATCACCGAGCTCTGCTGGGATCGTGGCATTAACGTCGCCTTTTTTTACGTACCGGCCATATTTACCGTCATGCAGGGTTACGAGTTTGCCATCAGCAGGATCTTTGCCGATTTCGGTGCCTGCGACGGCTCGTTTACCTCGGCCGAATTTAGGCTGGGCAAGCATCTCAAGGGCACGAGCAAGTTCGATTGTCAGTACATCGTCTGGTGCTTTAATGGTGCGAAAATCGCCATCGTGGACGACATAAGCACCAAAGCGCCCAAGACCTGCGCGGATTTCTTTTTGCGTTTCTGGGTGAAGTCCAAGTAAGCGAGGCAATGAGAGAATGGCGAGCGCCTGTTCGCGATCGAGCGCCTGACCGGCTCGCCCCGCGGTGGCCCACGG